>CANDFU010000001.1 GCA_947384095.1 uncultured Roseburia sp.
GGCATTATACCAGAATGGCTGTGCTGCCCAAACTGTATAATAAAAGCCCGGATACCAGGCTCAGACTTCACAATGTCCATCATCTGAACGATCCGCTCGAGGGTGTGCTTCTGATCAATCAGCTGAGAGAAACGCTTCCGGTGGAAAAAGATTCGCTGATTCAGACCTTGTGGGATAAGTACAATTCCGACGAGGGCGGAGCCGTGCGCAATATGGTATATATGGGCAGTTTTACCAGCCGCCTGGATCATCTGAACATGTGGGACCGGTATGGGGACGGTCAGAAAGGAGTCGCGCTCTGCTTCGACGGAAAAGCATATTTTGACAAGGAGGCAAAGATTTCGTTTGCAAAAATGTCTACGAGCGGAAGTTATGGACGTTATAAGGTGGAGGACATAAAATATCCGCTCTATATGGTTCTTTATCTGCCGGAGAAGAACGGGAAAGGGCTGGAGAAGGCAGAAGAGTATGCCCGTCACAGAGAGGCTGCCGCGGAGGCGGGAAATGATAAAAAAGAGAAAAGCTGGTGGGGGATGCAGGCGGATCTGATCCGTGATCTCATCCGGCTGGAGAAAAAGATCGGGGAATGTCTGGAAGAGATGCAGAAAGTCTTAAAAAGCATAGAGGAAGAAGGCCGGGAAACAGAGGAGGAACGCCGGATGTACATAAGGCTCAGAGACGAGCTCTGCCATGCCATCATGGTAATCATTGATCTGGTCCGGTTTCTGATCAAAAGCGATAAATACCGGGATGAGCGTGAATTTCGTGTAATCCAGTATTCGGATGATCCGGAGTGTGAGGGTGAGGGAACGGAGGTTCCAAAGCTGTATATCCCGATTGAAAAAGAACTGGTCTACAAAAGAGTATGTTTCGGGCCGCTTGTCAAGGAATTTGAGTCAAAGGCGGCCTATGTCTTAAATATCAAGAGAAACGGAGCGGATGTGGAGGTGCAGAAGTCGGCCATCTCATTTAAAGAAGGATAGGCGGGAGGGCGTGCATGCGGGAAAGAAGTAAAATATTGATCACGGGAAGCACGCACGGCATCGGAAAGACCGTGGCGGAAAAGTTTCTCGGGGAAGGCTGGGAGGTATATGGCTGCGGGAGCAGCCGGGATGATAAGAGGGGACCGGATATTTCCGTCGAAGAGGAAGTGAGGGCGCTTTCTGGCTGGTGCGGCGCAGTGGACGCGGCTTTTAACAATGCCGGGACGGGATGTGCGCCGGAACCGGCGCACTGCATGGATACCAGTGCGGCGAGGCGGATTCTGGAGGTAAACCTGCTGGGAACAGCTCTTTGCATGAAATATGAGTGCGCGCAGATGCTGCAGAAGGGCGGTGTGATCGTAAACAGTTCGTCGGTGGCTGCGTTTCGGGCGGCAACCGGGGCCGACCCCGTCTATGCTGCGTCCAAAGCGGGCGTTCTGCGTCTTACGGCGGAGGCGGCTGTCAGGCCGGAGTACAGAGACCGGATCCGCTTTTTTACAGTCATCCCCGGCTGGATTGAAACACGAATGACGGCAATGGATGATAAGCGCGAGTGGGAGAAAAGGCTGCCGGGCGGGCGCGCGGGTACGCCGCAGGAAGTGGCAGAGCTGGTTTATCGGATCATAAAAGAACAGGACTGCTTTGATTCGGGGCAGGAATTTCACGTCAACGGGGGAGGGATTCTGGTGTGAGTAAAAGAAGAACAGACGGGCAAAAACGGGTCAGCGGTATCCTGATGGCGCTAAGCAGCCTGCCGGGGGCTTACGGCATCGGGGATCTGGGAAAAGAGGCCAGGTACGCGGCGGACTGGATGAGACGGGCCGGATTTACACAGTGGTCGCTTCTTCCGCTGAACCCGACCAGCCACGGGGACAGCCCGTATCAGAGTCCCAGCGCGTTTGCCGGAAATATCAATTACATATCGCCGGAACTTCTGGCGGAGGACGGGCTGCTGGGGCCGGAGGAAGTAAAAGAGGCCGTTTCGGGGACGGAGGGCAGGGTGGATTACGGTGAACTGTTTGTGACGCGGCCGAAGCTCCTGCGCCGCGCGTTCCGGCACTTTGCGGAGCAGGGCGGCTGCGAGAGAGCGGATTATTGGAAATTCTGCCGGGAAAATGAGGACTGGCTGGGCGACTATGCCGCTTTCATGACGATCAAGGAAAAAATGGGCTATCTTCCCTGGCAGCAATGGCCCGGGGCGCTGGCGCACCGGAAAGAACCGGAATATTCCCGGTATCTGGAGCAGTGGAAAGAAGATACGATGTTCTGGGAGTTTACCCAGTATCTTTTTTTCAGCCAGTGGATGCGGCTTAAGGAATATGTCAACGGACGGGGAATCGGGCTGATCGGCGATATGCCGTTTTATGTCGCGCATGACAGCGCGGACGTCTGGAGCCACAGGGAGTTGTTTGCCGTGAGCCGGGAAACCGGAAAGGTGACGATGTGGGCAGGCGTTCCTGCGGATTATTTTTCGGGACGTGACCGAAACTGGGGAAATCCGGTCTATGCGTGGGAAAGTCATGAGGCGGAACATTACCGATGGTTCCGAAACAGGATAAAAGTCAGCGGGGCGATGTATGACGGCCTGCGGATTGATCATGTCATCGCGGCGAGACGGTATTTCGGGATCCGGGACGGGGAGAAAACGGGTGTGTGGTATGACGGTCCGGATCTGAATCAAAATCAGTTTACACAGGCAGTCCGGGAAGAGGCGGAGCGGGCCGGGTTATCCGTGATTGCGGAAGATCTCGGGGAGGTTCCGCCGGGCTTAAGAGAGCGGATGCACGAAATCGGATGGCCGGGGATGCGCGTCTTACAGTTTGCTTTTACAGGGGCTTACGGGCCCAAAAGCAATCATCTTCCGTTTTACCATGACAGGGACATGGTGGTTTATACCGGAACGCATGATCACCCGACGCTGAAAACGTTTCTGGAGAAGAAAACAGAGGAAGAGCTGCAATATATGAAATGGTGGACCGGGAAGCGCACGCGCAGCGAGCTGAGATGGGCGCTGATCGAGGAGGCGTACAAGTCTGTGGCCGACCAGGTGATGATCCCGGTTCAGGACATACTGGGGTACGGGGAAGAGGCCCGGCTGGTTTTTACTGAGGAACCGGAGCGTTCCTGGAAGTGGAGGATTAAAAGCCTGGCGGAGTTTTCGGAAGAGGCGGCTCTGAGAATGAAAAAAACGGCGGTTCTCACAGGGCGGTATGAAGATGCGAAAGAAATGCCGGAAGGCCTGGCCAGGAATAAAACCGTCATACTGGTTACGGGCGCTTCCGGCTTTATCGGCACGAATCTGACCGGGCGGCTTTTAAAAGAAGGATATGCCGTGATCGCAGTGGATACGGAAAAGCCGCAGATTTCCTATGAGGGATACCGCCGGAGTGAAATCATCGGAACAGATGTCTGTTCCTTTGATCTTCTGACGGTAAACGGCGACATCGGAGACGAAACGCTGCTGGAAGAGATTTTCCAGTATGAGATCGGATATGTGATCCACCTGGCCGCGCTCTCGACAATCCAGCTCGGGGCAGTCAGCTATGAGGAGACGATGCGCGTGAATGTGAAAGGGACAGAGACTCTGCTTCGGGCGGCGGAGAAAGCGGGCGGCGTGAAAGGATTTGTCTATGCGTCGACCGACAAGGTTTACGGAGAGATGCAGTCACAGGCGTATACGGAGGAGATGCCGTTACATCCGTCCGTTTCTCCTTACGATCTCTCGAAGGCACAGGCGGACGAGCTGGTGCGAAGGTGGGCAAAAGAGCGCGGAGGGCACGGGATTGTGCTTCGATTCTGCAATATTTATGGAAAATACGACCGGAAGGCGACGCGTATCGTTCCCGGGACAATGCAGTCCCTGTTAAAAAAGCGCGGGTGCGTGCTGCGGATGTTTCGTGACGAAGAGGGGCACATCAGAAATTTCGGGAGGGATTTTCTGTATGTGGATGATCTGTGCGGGGCAGTCTGTGATATATTAAAAAAACTGGATATATGGAATCGGGATGAGACGGAAGCGATGTGGGGGGAGGCGTTTAATCTCGGCACAAAGCATTGTTATCCCATGGATGAGATGATATATAAGATGCAGATGCTGACCGGAATCCATGTGCTTCCGCAGATCGAGCTGTCAGAAGCGGGGGCAGAGGTCACGCAGCAGTGTATGGACTATTCCAGGGCCCGGGAAGTTTTTGGTTTTCTGCCGGGGACGTCCCTTGAGGACGGACTTGCGGCCGTTGCGGAATGGTGGAAAGGAAATCTATGATCAGTGAAGTGGTAAAACGATTATTCGATTATATGGAGGCGGGTCTGCCGCAGGATCAGGCGCCGCTGCGCACCCTAAACGCTGTCGGCAGTTATCCGCTGGCCTACCGGACGTTCGGCGGGCAGGCGCAGGGAAACGGGGATCTGGACGATGCAGTCATGGAGACGGCGTTCGGCAGTCATTATCTGCTGACGATGCTTTGTTCCGGGGCCGTGATACGGCGGATCCTGTACCGGGAGCCGCAGTCATACCATAGTCTTTACTGCGACGGAATGACATTCCGTTTTCTGGACCGCCACGGCCTTGCGGAGCACGGCGTGTGGGACCGGATAGACCATGCGGCGCTGGATGAAAATATTACGATGAATAATGTCGACCACCGCATTTACTATTCGGCCGCCAAACCGTTTGCGCTGCTGAAGGAAGCGGGAATCGCGGGGGAGAAGGGGCTCCCGGTTCTGTTTGTGGATGCCGATCTTATTTTAAAAAAGCGCCATGACGCAATCCTGCGGCATCCTGAAACGATACGGGCTGCATACGGGCATCTGGAAGCGATCGGGACGTCCTGCTATCCGGACTTTACGGGACTTCATTTCCCGGAAGGGTATCGGCTGCCGCCGTACCGTACCGATCTGCCCGCTGTCAATACCTGTCTGATGTATTTTCGGGATCTGGAGCTGATGGCGGAGTGGAGCCTGTTTTTCAAAGATCTTTTTCTTGACAACCGGGTCGACGGGGAGCCGGACGCCGTTACGATTTCAAGGCAGCTTCTGGGAATTGACCAGCGCACGTTTCCCATGATCGCAGACCATCACGGGTATTGGAAAGACGGGCAGGTGGAGGCGTTTCTTGATCTTATCTGGGATCCGCCGTATTTTCGCCACAGCAGAACGGGAGAGACCGGAGAGTGGCATTACTACACGCTGGAATATCACCCGGAGCATGCAGACTGGCTGCAGGATATCACGCACACCTGGATTAACAAGCGGAATATCGAACGTGATCTTATGTACCGGAATTACCAGGGCTGTATGATGCTGGAAATCATTCTGGAGCTGGAACCGGGCATGGAACCGTATCTCGTTTCGTTTGACAGCCTGAAGCCGTATTTTGATCTGAGAAAACAGTATGGAACGATTGAAAATATGCTTTTGTCCGGCGCGGTGAGAGACCGGCTGGATAAGGAGTGCTGAAGAGAGGGGACAGGAGGACAGGGATGCCGCAGGATACGGAAAATGAAAACAGCCGGCTGCTGAAACGGCTGGCGAAATATCTGCCCCGGGGGTGTATCAGGGAAGGAGACCACGTTCCGGTGAGCGGGAGCGGGAGTTTTTATACCGACGCGCAGGGGAAAGAATACCTTGATTTCTCTTCCGGGATTTTTACCAATTCGTTCGGCCACGGGTGTGCGCGCCTGAACCAGGCGGGATTTAAGCAGGCAGAACGGCTTGCCAACATTCACGGCAGACACTGTGCGGCCGAGCTCACGTTTTACCGTCGGCTGTTTTCGCATCTCCCTGCAGAGGATTACAAGGCCATTCCGTATAATGACGGTGGATATACGATTGACCGCGGGTTATCGGACGTGATCAATCACTTTGGAAAGCGGCGCGTCGGAATCGCGGCGTATCGCAATGGGTTTCACGGAAAGACGCAGGCGGGAAAGCTCCTGATTAACGAGACCCGGAAGGCGGCGCTTTACGACAATTTTCAGATTGACTTTCCGAACTGCTACCGGTGTCCATGGAAAAAGAAAAAGACGGCCTGTGATATGGAGTGTGCAGAAGCGGCGTGCAGTAAGCTGAGGGAAAAGGAAGCCAGGGCGCTTATCTTCGAGCCCGTGCAGGGGGCCGGTATCCTGGTTCCGCCTCCGGACTACTGGAAGGCGATAGAGAGATTCTGCAGGGAACAGGGGATTGTTCTGTTTGCGGACGAAGTGTTGACGGGCGGCGGACGGACGGGGGAATACCTTGCCTGTACCCGTTTTGGGATTGTGCCCGATCTGATCGCGCTCACAAAAGGGCTTGCCAATGGGAAACCGCTCTCCGTGCTGCTGGAGCGCGAGTACCTCACCGGGAACCAATACGCGGTAAGGCCGCTGGAGCGTGCGTCCACGTTTGCCGCGCATCCGGAGGCGCTGGCGGTCGCCGGGGAGCTGCTTTTGATGCTGGAAGAAGGAGAGATCCTGCCGCGCGTCCGGCGGTACGGAAAACTGCTTGCGGAAGGGCTTGCAGAGCTTCCGGGGCGTTTTTTGCAGGTCGGCGATGTGCGGAGCTTAGGGCTTATGGCGGCGGTCGAGTTTGTGCGGGATAAGGAGTCGAAAGAGCCGGATCCCCTGTTTTCCATGCGTGTGTTCGATCAGTGCAGGAAAAGTGGCCTGGAGACGATCGGGGGAGGCCATATCCTCCGCCTGGCGCCGCCGCTGAATATCGAGGAGGACGACCTGCTGCGGGGCCTTGCCATCCTTGCGGAATGTATCGCAGAAGTACAGGCGGGAGGGATGAAGAGTGAATGATTTTTATTGTATGCGTTTTTATGTCACTTACCGGTGCAATTCCAGATGCAGTTACTGTAATGTCTGGCAGGAAGACCGTTTTCGCGGTGTAAAAGAGCTTGCGCCGGAAGAGGCGGAGAAACTGATCCGGCAGTGTTATGACGTCGGCGTCCGCTATATCGATTTTACCGGGGGCGAGCCGACGTTGTACCCGCATCTCATAAGACTGGTGCGGTACGCAAAAAGCCTGGGGATTAAAACGGAAGTCACGACGAACGCCATTTCAAACGATTCCGGCCGGATGCGCGAGATCGCCGGGTGCGTCGATAAGTGGAATCTTTCGCTGGACACATTAAATCCGGATACCTATCGAAAAACCAGGGGTGTGGACTGTTTTGACGCGGTGTCAGAGACGCTGAGGGAAACCATTAAGGTCCGCCGGCCGAAAATCATGACCGTCGTCTCCGCTGAAAATGAATCGGAGCTGGACAACCTGATTTCTTTTGCGCAGCGCAATGGGGCCGAGATTTATTTAAATCCGGTCTTTTCTTACTTTGGAACGGCGCACCCGGAGGATACGGCGGAATTTTCACAGCGGATTCTTGAGCGGATATATCGGCCCTGTACGGTTGTCATGCTGCATTTCCTGGAATTTTACCGGGAGGGGGCCGACAGGCCGCCCTGCTCCGCCAACATAAGGACGCTGACCTTTGCGCCGGACGGCGCCCTTGTGCTTCCCTGTTACCATGCCATGCGGGAAGTGATTTCCTGGAGCGGAAGCCTTGACAAAATGCTGGCGGACGAGCGGTTTAAGGCGTATGGACGGCAGGCAGAAACATCCTCTTGCAGAAATTGTAATGTGGTCCCTTATTTCGGGATCTCATTTAATTACCGGCTGGATTCTTTTTTCCTGATGCAGTCCTACACGGAAAAATTAAATCATTTAAAGCGCGATTTCTTAAATGACATCACCGGATGGGAGCGGGAGGAAGGCAGGCTGCACCTTCATCTGCAGGAGCTTCTCGCGATCCTGCGTTCCCTGCGCATCGAGAGAACGCAGGATGAGGAATGGCTCTATCGGGCGGATTGGACCGGGGCGGGGTATCGGACAAAAGTTTACCGGAAGGCGCTGGATCGGGCGGTTTATGCCCGGGAACGGCAGGCACAGGACTGCTGGCAGCTCACGCTGGTCCCGCATCACGGGTTTGATCAGATTTATGAAAAGGTTTACCGGAAGCTGTACCGCGGCATAAAAGCGGGGGAGTACGGGGAAGCGGCTCTCGGGCTGTTAAACAGAGCGGCCGAATTTCAGCTCCGGTGGTGGAAATGGTATGTGAGTAAATATATGAATGTCACGATAAAGTGCAGGGCCGACCGGGAGGAAGCATGGCTTTCTGCGTATCTGGAGCAGATCGCCGCATGGGGAGACGCGCAGGGGGACGGGGAGGCCGTGCAGGCGGCCGGAGAGCTTATGCAGGATTTTTGATTGTAAATTCCGGATAGTCTGTTATAATAACAGCATGGAGGAGCCGCCGGGGACGGGGGTGCGGAAAAACGGACCTGGTATATCGCGGTGAGCATACTTCGGGGAGATATTCATTATGACGGAAATAAAAGAGTAGGGCCATGGAGCAAAAAGAAACCATCCGGATCTCAGTCCGGAACCTGGTAGAGTTTATTCTGCGGGAGGGAGACATCGATAACCGGTACGGGAAGATGGCTTCGCCGCAGGCGATGCAGGAGGGAAGCCGGATTCACCGGAAAATACAAAAGCGCATGGGGGCGGATTATCACGCGGAGGTGCCGCTCAGGATCACCGTCGACCAGGAGCGGTATTTTCTGGTGGTGGAAGGCCGGGCGGACGGAATCGTGACGGCGGCGCAGGGAGACGTGATGATCGACGAGATCAAGGGCGTTTACCGGAAGCTGGATACGCTTACGGGACCGGCCGGCCTTCACCGGGCGCAGGCGATGTGCTATGCCTATATTTATGCCTTGCAGCACGATCTGGATGAAATTGATGTGCAGCTTACGTATTGCAATCTGGACACAGAGGAAATCCGCACTTTCAGGGAGCATTTTTCGTTTCCGGCGCTGGAGGGATGGTTTCAGGCGCTGATCGGGGAATACCGGAAATGGGCGGATTTTCAGTTTTCGTGGAGGGAGCGCAGACAGGCGTCCATCAAGACGCTTACGTTTCCGTATGCGTACCGCAAGGGACAAAAGGAGCTGGCCGTGGACGTCTACCGCACGGTCAGCCGGAAAAAAATATTGTTTGTGCAGGCGCCGACCGGGGTCGGGAAGACGATTTCCACGATATTTCCCGCAGTGAAGGCGGTCGGCGAAGGGCTTCTGGACCGGATTTTTTATCTGACGGCAAAGACGGTCACGGGGACGGTGGCGCGGGAAGCGTTCGCGCTTTTACAAAAGCAGGGATACCGGGCGAAGATCGTCTCGATTACGGCCAAAGAAAAGCTCTGCAGATGTGAGGTCATGGACTGTAACCCCTCGCACTGTTCCTATGCGAAAGGCCATTTTGACCGGGTGAACGATGCGGTGTATGATCTGCTGATGCGGGACGATCAGCTTACGCGCGAAGTGTTCTTAGAGCAGGCGGAAACGTATCGGGTGTGCCCGTTTGAGCTCTGCCTGGATACGGCATCCTGGGCGGACGATATAATCTGTGACTACAATTATGTATTTGATCCGAATGTGTATTTAAAACGTTTTTTTGCGGAAGGAGCGAAAGGCGACTTTCTTTTTCTTGTGGATGAGGCGCACAATCTGGTGGAGCGCAGCCGGGAAATGTACAGTGCGCAGCTGTACAAGGAAGACTTCCTTGCGATGAAAAAGATCGTGAAAAAGTATGATGTAAAACTGGCCGCCGATTTTGAGAAGTGCAACCGGATTCTGCTCGGATACAAACGGGAGTGCGAGACGTATGTCATCTATGAGACCATCGGAAATCTGGTGTACGCGCTCGCGCGGCTGGGAGAGAATCTGGATGAATTTCTACAGAAGACGCCGGAATTTCCGGAGCGGCGGGAGGTCACGGATTTCTATTTCCGGCTCAGGGACTTCCGGAATGTCTGTGATCTGCTTGACGAACATTATGTCATCTATTCGGAACACGAGGAGGACGGGCGGTTCAAATTAAAACTCTACTGTGTGGATCCGTCCAGGAACCTGCAGGAGCGCATCGACAGGGGAAGGGCGGCCGTCTTTTTTTCCGCCACGCTTCTGCCGATTCATTATTATAAAAGCCTGCTCTCAACGCGGACCGACAATTATGCCGTCTATGCGCAGAGTGCATTTTCCGAGGAACAGCGGCTCCTTTTGCTGGCAAACGACGTCAGCAGCCGCTACACAAGAAGGAATACGGCGGAATACAGGCGGATGGCGGACTATATCCTGGGGACGGCGCTCGCAAAAAAGGGGAATTATATGGCGTTTTTCCCTTCCTATAAAATGATGGAAGAGGTTTATGAGGCGTTTCTGACGCTTGACGGGGCAGAGAAGACGGAGCGTATCTTACAGCAGCCGGGAATGCAGGAAGAGGAACGGGAGTCTTTTCTGGCGGCGTTTTCGGCCGAAACGTCCCCGGCGAGGGAAAAATCGCTCGTGGCGTTCTGTGTCCTGGGCGGGATTTTCGGGGAGGGCATCGATCTGAAAAACGAGCAGCTGATCGGGGCTGTCGTTGTGGGGACGGGTCTCCCGCAGATCAGCAATGAGCGCGAAATTCTGAAGGATTATTATGACAGACATTCCGGGGAAGGATTTGATTTTGCCTACCGGTATCCGGGGATGAATAAGGTGCTGCAGGCGGCAGGGCGTGTCATCCGGACGGCGGAGGATGAGGGTGTGATCGTGCTTTTAGACGATCGGTTTGTGCAGAGTGACTATCAGAGGCTGTTTCCGAGAGAGTGGGAGAAGCACACGGTGTGCAGGATCGGGACGTTTCAGGGGTATCTGCGGAAGTTCTGGGAGGTAGGATATGACAGAGACTGACGTAGCGGTGATCGGCGGCGGCGCCGCGGGTCTTACGGCGGCGATTGCCGCGGCTTGCGGCGGCGCAAAGACTACGGTGATCGAACATACGGATCGCGTCGGCAAAAAGATTCTTGCCACCGGCAACGGAAAATGCAATTATACAAACGCGCTGCAGGGTGTTTCCTTTTACCGGGGGAATGACCCTGCATTTGTCTTGCCGGTACTGGAACAATCCGGGCTTGCGGAGACGTTGTCCTTTTTCCGGAAGCTGGGCATCCGCCCCAGGGAAAAAAGCGGCTGTTATTACCCGGCCAGCGGACAGGCTTCTTCTGTTCTCGATGTGCTGCGGATGGAGGCGGATTTCAGGGGTGTGGAAACGGTTACGTCCTGTGAGCCCCGGCGGCTCCGGCGGAGAGGAGACATTTTTTTTCTGGAGGCGGATAAAAACACGTTTCTGGCAAAGTCGCTTATTTTTGCGACGGGGCTTCTCGCCAGCCCGAAAACAGGGAGCGATGGGAGTGCCATACCGCTGATCCGCAGGCTTGGGCATCATTTTGTCGACGTTGTGCCTGCGCTTGTGCCGCTTGAAGGAAAACAGCATTTTTTCAAGGCGGTTGCCGGTGTGCGGACGCCCGCCGCGGTAGCGCTCTATGTGGAAAAGTCCGCCGGGTGCGGGAAATATGAAAAGGCCGCTTCCGACACAGGAGAGCTTCAGCTGACTGCGTATGGGATTTCGGGGATCCCGGTTTTTCAGGTCAGCCGTTATGCGTCCAGAGCGCTCGCGGAAAAAAAGCAGGTATATGCCCTGCTTGATTTTGCGCCGGACTGTACGGACGCAGAACTAAAAGAGCAGATACGGGGCCGTTTCGGGGCATATGCCGGGAGGAAAACGGCGGGTGAAGCGATGATCGGCCTGTTCGACAAGAAGTTAAACGCTGTGCTGCTCAAAGAGGCCGGGATCGGCCCTTCCGCAGGAGCCGGAAGCGTTGAGGCCGCGCTGCAGAAAAAGCTGTGCGGTGTTATCCGGCGCCTTAGGGTGGACGTGACGGCGACAAGGGGATTTGAGGCCGCGCAGGTCTGTGCGGGCGGCGTCGACACCAGGGAGATCAATGCGGAAACGATGGAATCCAGGCTTGTTCCCGGCGTTTTTTTTGCCGGGGAGGTCGTTGACATAGACGGCGCCTGCGGCGGATACAACCTGCAGTGGGCGTGGTCGAGCGGGACCGTGGCAGGCCGTTGCGCCGCACGGCGGGCAGGGGCGGCGGGGATGCGCCGGTGCATGATGCATCCGGAACAGCCATAATTTTATTCCTCTTTCGGAATTGGGCACCCACGGAAGAAAAAAAGGACAATTAATTATTATTATATCGTTGATATGCATACTGTCAGTAGCTGCCATCATGATTATAGTAGCTGCCGTCAGCGGCGATAAAACAAAATATGGACCATGTGAAGCGCTGAGTCATTACGCAAATATGCTGCTTCAACGAACGGAGTAATTTTATGGCTTTGCGCTGTAACAGGGCGCAGGAAAGAGGAAAGATATGATTCGTATCAGTCAGATCAGACTGCCGCTCCGGCACACGGACGCACAGCTGGAGCAGAAAATAGTGAAGATATTGAAATTAAAAGAAGAGACAGCGTTTACATACCGGATCGTAAAGAAGTCCATTGATGCGCGCAAAAAACCGGAATTATTTTATTCCTATGCCGTCGACGCTGAGCTTGCGGGCGAAGAGGCGGTTTTAAAGAAGGTGGACGACCGGAATGTGACAAAGGTTACGGAAAAAAAATATGTGATTCCGGCGTGCGGGACGAGGAGAAGGGACGACCGTCTGCCCACCGTGATTGCCGGGGCAGGGCCGGCCGGGCTTTTCTGCGCCTATGCGCTTGCGCAGAGCGGTATTGCGCCGGTTGTGATTGAGCGCGGGAAGCGGGTGGAGGAGCGGATGCGCGACGTGGCGTTCTTCTGGGAGACCGGTATTTTAAATCCGGCCTCGAACGTGCAGTTCGGCGAGGGCGGAGCGGGGACTTTTTCGGACGGAAAGCTCAATACGCTGGTGAAAGATCCGGCCGGCAGAAATCGGTTTGTGCTGGAAACGTTTGTAAGGTTCGGGGCGCCGGAAGAGATTCTTTATGAAGGCAGGCCGCATATCGGGACAGACGTCCTCTCCGGCGTGATCGGGCGCATGCGCACGGCGATGGAGGAGATGGGAGTCATTTTCCGGTTCGGGACGTGCCTAACGGATTACCGGACGAAAGATGGAAACCTAAAGGAGATCGAACTTGATCACAAAGAATGGATGCCGGCCGGACGCCTCATCCTTGCGATCGGGCACAGTGCACGTGATACATTTGGGATGCTTGCCGGCGAAAGACGGCAGGGGCGTTTACACGTTCTGTATGTGCCCGGGCGGTTATGTTGTCAATGCCTCGTCGGAGGAGGGAAGGCTTGCCGTAAACGGCATGAGTTACTCCGGCAGGACCGGGAAAAATGCCAACAGTGCGGTGATCGTCACCGTCACGCCGGCGGATTTTTTTGCGTCGGACGGCCCGGACGCGCTGGCCGGCGTCCGCTTTCAGCAGAGGCTGGAGGAGCGTGCCTGGGCGCTGGCCGGCGGAAAGATTCCGCAGCAGTTGTTTGGCGATTACTGCAGGAACCAGGTTTCGGCGGATTATGGTTCTTTTGTCAGCGCGGCGAAGGGAGCGTGCGCTTTCGGTAATCTTAAGGGGCTTCTCCCGGCTTCGCTGGAAAAAGCCTTTGTCGGGGGGATGCATCGGTTTTCACGCCAGATCCGGAACTTTGACCGGTATGATGCGATTTTATCCGGAGTGGAGTCGCGGACGTCCTCTCCGGTGCGGATTCCGAGAAAAGAAGACTTTATGTCTGCAGTCGCGGGAATTTATCCCTGCGGGGAAGGCGCCGGATATGCGGGGGGAATTATGTCGGCGGCGATGGACGGGCTGAAGGTTGCGGAAGCAGTTGCCCGTTCGCTGAAAAAGGATGTTGATTAAAAATAAGGGAACCGCTATAATAGCCACAGAAACTACGCACTGCGGCCTGACGCGTCCATGGAGCCTGCGGCATAGATGCGCGCTCCCGATTGAAACGTCATAAACGTTTGTATGGAAAACAACAAAAGAAACTGAGGAAAAATACGTGGCAGAGTACACACCGATGATGCAGCAATATCTGCAGACAAAAAAAGAATATAAGGACTGCATTCTTTTCTACCGTCTCGGGGATTTTTACGAGATGTTTTTTGAGGATGCACAGATTGTCTCGAAGGAGCTGGAACTGACGCTGACCGGGAAAAACTGCGGGATGGAGGAGCGGGCCCCGATGTGCGGCGTTCCGTTTCACGCGGTGGAGGGGTATTTAAACAGACTGGTCGCAAACGGGCACAAGGTTGCGATCTGTGAGCAGGTGGAGGATCCGAAGCTGGCGAAAGGCCTGGTAAAGCGCGAGGTGATCCGCATCGTCACGCCGGGAACAAACATGGATGCACAGGCGCTCGACGAGTCGAAAAATAATTATATTATGTGTGTCGTCTATCTTGCCGATAAATACGGTATTTCCTTAGCGGACGTGTCGACGGGAGATTATTTTGTGACGGAGGTCGACAGCGAGCGCAGGCTTGTGGACGAGATCACAAAATATACGCCCTCTGAAATCGTGTGCAGCGAGAGCTTTTATATGAGCGGCATGGATTTCGAGGACTTAAAGCAGCGGCTCCACATTACCATTTATGCATTGGACGCGTGGTATTTTGAGGATGAGCTGGCGAAAAAGACGCTGACGGAGCATTTTAAGGTGAAAAGCCTGGAAGGCCTGGGTCTGGCGGACTATGACTGCGGCGTGATTGCGGCCGGGGCGCTCTTAAAATATCTGTATGAGACGCAGAAGAACGGCCTGGAACATATTTCCGCCATCCACCCGTATTCCACCGGAAAATATATGATTATCGACAGTTCGACCAGGCGGAATCTGGAGCTCGTAGAGACCCTCAGAGAAAAGCAGAAACGCGGTTCCCTGCTGTGGGTGCTGGATAAGACAAAAACCGCCATGGGGGCGAGGCTTCTCCGCTCTTACGTGGAACAGCCGCTGGTTGATATGGAAAAGATTGAAAGGCGGCAGGACGCCATCTGTGAGCTGAACCGCCATGTCATCACGCGGGAAGAGCTGCGGGAGTATTTAAACCCGATCTATGATCTGGAGCGTCTGATCACCCGTGTCACCTATCTGACGGCCAATCCCAGGGATCTGATCGCGTTTCGCAATTCCATCGGGATGCTTCCGCCCATCAAGGCTCTTCTGGACGAATTTGAAAGCGGCCTGTTGAAGAATATCCGGGAAGATATGGACACGCTGGAAGAATTGTATGATCTGATCGACGTGTCGATTCTGGAGGACGCGCCGATATCAGTCAGGGACGGCGGACTGATCAAAGAAGGGTATCACGAGGAAGTCGACCGCTGCCGCAGCGCCCGGACGGAGGGTAAAACCTGGCTGGCAGACTTAGAAGCAAAGGAACGGGAAAAGACCGGGATTAAAAATCTGAAAATCAAATACAACAAGGTTTTCGGTTATTATCTGGAAGTCACCAATTCCTACAAAAATCTGGTCCCGGATTATTTTACCAGAAAGCAGACGCTTGCCAACGCCGAGCGTTATATCACGCCGGAATTAAAAGAGCTGGAAGATATGATCCTGGGCGCGGAGGACAGGCTTGTCACGCTGGAATATGATCTGTTCTGCGAGGTGCGGGAGAAAGTTGCCGCGCAGGTGGTGCGCATCCAGCGGACAGCCAAGGCCGTCGCCGGCCTGGATGTGCTGGCGTCCCTGGCCCTTGTCGCGGAGCAGAACAATTACTGCCGCCCGAAGATCAGCGATAACGGTGTGATCGACATTAAAAACGGCCGTCACCCGGTCGTGGAAAAGATGATCGCAAACGATTTGTTTATCGACAATGATACTTATTTAGACAACGGAAACAACCGCATTTCCATTATCACCGGGCCAAACATGGCCGGGAAATCAACTTATATGCGGCAGACGGCCCTTATCGTGCTGATGGCCCAGATCGGCAGCTTTGTCCCTGCCTCCTCCGCAAAAATCGGCATTGTGGACCGCATTTTTACCCGCGTCGGCGCATCGGATGACCTCGCGAGCGGCCAGAGCACGTTCATGGTGGAGATGAACGAGGTCGCCAATATCCTGCGCAATGCCACGTCCGACTCTCTTCTGATTTTAGACGAGATCGGGCGCGGGACGAGCACATTTGACGGTTTAAGCATCGCCTGGGCGGTGGTGGAGCATATCAGCAACCCGAAGCTGCTCGGGGCGAAGACGCTCTTCGCCACGCATTACCACGAGCTGACGGAGCTGGAGGGCAAGCTTGGAAACGTAAATAATTACTGTATTGCCGTCAAGGAAAAAGGAGACGATATCGTTTTCCTGCGAAAGATTGTAAAAGGCGGGGCGGACAAGAGCTACGGCATTCAGGTGGCGAAGCTGGCCGGAGTGCCGGATTCGGTGATCGGCCGCGCAAAAGAGATTGTGGAAGAGCTGGCCGCGAACGATATCACCGGCGCGGCGCGCACCATCTCCGTGCACCGCGGGGGAAAAAAGAAAAAAGAACGCCTGGACGAAGTGGACTTAAGGCAGATGTCGCTGTTTGACACGGTAAAAGATAACGATATCATTGAAGAACTGCGCAATACCGATCTCGGCCATCTGACGCCGATCGAGGCGCTCAACAAGCTTTATGAACTGCAGAATAAAGTTAAAAACCGCTGGCAGGGCTGAAAACGGATTTTGATGAAGAGTTTCGTCTGTAAGGGAGGAAAAGCAATGCCCGAAATTACGGTATTAAGTCAGGAAACGATTGACAAAATCGCAGCCGGAGAAGTGGTGGAGCGTCCCTCTTCGGTTGTAAAAGAACTGGTGGAAAATGCGATCGACGCCAGGGCGACGGCTGTCACGGCCGAGATCAGGGAGGGCGGTATTTCGTTTATCCGCATTACCGACAACGGCTGCGGCATCGCGCGTCCACAGGTCCCGATTGCATTTCTGCGTCATTCCACCAGCAAAATCAAGAGTGTGGAGGATCTTTTTCACGTCACATCTTTGGGATTCCGCGGCGAGGCGCTCTCGAGTATCGCAGCGGTGGCGCAGGTGGAGCTGATTACCAGGACGTATGGTGAACTCACAGGTACCCGCTATGTCATAGAAGGTTCCAGGGAAAAAGAAAACGAAGAAATCGGGGCGCCGGACGGAACCACATTTATTGTCCGCAATCTTTTTTATAATACCCCGGCCAGGCGGAAGTTTTTAAAGACGGCGCAGACGGAGGGAAACTATGTCAACGACCTTATGGAACGTCTTGCCTTATCCCATCCCGATGTCTCTTTCAAATTTATAAACAATGGGCAGACAAAGCTGCACACTTCCGGAAATTCCAGCGAAAAAGACCTGATTTACCATATTTACGGACGGGATATCACATCGTCCCTTCTGCCGCTCGATGTGGAAACGGATTTTTTTTCGGTAAAAGGGTTTATCGGGAAGCCGTCCGTGTCGCGCGGCAACCGGAATTTTGAAAATTATTTTATCAACGGCCGGTACATTAAGAGCAGTCTGCTTTCCAAGGCTGTCGAGGAGGCGTATAAGGGGTTTTTAATGCAGCGCCAGTATCCGTTCTGCGTTCTCTATCTGGATATGGACAAGGAACTGCTCGATGTGAACGTGCATCCGGCAAAGATGGAACTGCGCTTTTCGCACAGCGAGGAAATCTTCCGGGAACTCTGCCGTCTGATCAGAGATGCGCTGACGCGCAGGGAACTGATACCGGAGGTACCGGTGAAAGAGAAAAAAGGAGAAAAGCGTCCTGTCGTCAAGGCGTCCATTCCGGAACCGTTTGAGAAAAAGCGGCTTGACGATATCCGCAGCGCCGTGGCCGGAGACAGCCCTTATCAGAAAAAATATCCACAGCGGGAAGGAGCCGGGACAAGACAGCCGGAGCCGGGGGAGTCGAAGCGCTTTTTTGACAGACTCATGCCGCGGCGGGAGGAAAAAGAGCGGACGGAAGCCGAAAATCAGAAGGACATGCGGCAGAAGCCGCAGGGAAAGCCGGAAGTATCACAGAAAACGGAAATACAGGCGGCGGGAGCGGAGTCTGCCGCTGCAGACGCAACAGGGCAGGATGAGATGTATATGGCAGAGCAGGCGCCGGATACCGGCCGGGCTGCGTCTTTCGTGGCGGAACAGACGATGCCCTCCCCACAGATTTACGATCAGCAGACGTTTCTCACCAGGGAAAACGGTTTTCTGACAGAAAATGCGGTCAGAAAGCACAAGGTGATCGGACAGTTATTTGACACGTACTGGCTGGTGGAGTACGAGGACAGGCTTTTCGTCATCGATCAGCACGCGGCTCACGAAAAAGTATTATATGAAAAAATGATGGCGCGGCTGAGAAAGAAGGAATTTACATCGCAGGCCGTGAGCCCGCCCGTCATACTGACGCTGAGCGTCAAAGAACAGGAAACGCTAGAAAGATACGGAGAGCAGATCAGGATGTCCGGCTATGAGATCGAACCCTTCGGCGGAAAGGAATACGCCATCAAAGCCGTTCCTGCGGAGTTTGACGCGGTTGACAAGAAAAGCATGTTTCTTGAACTGCTCGACGACTTTTCCGGCCTGGGAGGGAAAGATGCGCCGGAACAGATCCTCGAAAAGACGGCCTCTATGTCCTGCAAGGCCGCTGTAAAAGGAAGCCAGCGCTTAAACCGCGCGGAAATGGAAGAACTGATCACGGAACTTTTATCCCTCGACAATCCGTATCACTGTCCGCACGGGCGGCCGACCATTATCTCGATGAGCCGGTATGAGATTGAGAAAAAATTTAAACGCATTGTATAGCCGGAAGCAAAAAGCCCCTCTTTCGTTCATGGTAATGCCGGGAATGAAAGAGGGGGCTTTTCGTCTATTTTTCTTCTTCTGCGCCCGGATTAAAGATATTGACCATTCCTCCCGGTGTGATACTGGTGTAATACATCGTGCCGTTTGAGAAATCGCTGAAATAGACGTAGCGTGAGGTGGCGTTGATGTCGGTATAGTTGCCTTCCGCGATCACCGCATATTCCGTTCCGTCCGTGCGCATCCGGCAGAGGGCGGGGGAGACGGGATCATTTTTCTGGAAGAAAATATAGTTGTCTACGATATTATAACAGTCTACCCGGTCTCTCGTGAGCAGAGTCACGCTGCCGTCAAGCAGGTTTGCCCGTGCAAGCGCATAATTATTGTCACAGTCCAGAAAATAGGCGTCGCTTCCGACTACAATGGGCATCCAGCAGTTTCCGTTGTAGATCATGCGGGAAGTGTCGGTGGCCGTATCGTGCTGCCAGATATAGTGATCGCTTGCAATCCCGTTGTGATAGAAATACTGTCCGTTTGTCGAGCAGGTGAAAAACGGCTGGTCGCTGACCTGTTCTCTTCCGGAAGCGTCGATTTTTACCTTATAAAGCGTGGAAGCGGTCTCTTTTTCATATCTGACATAATAAATGTAGTCTCCGAGCAGGGAAGCATACATACTGGGTTCCTGGTCTAAGATCACCTCTGATCTGCCGTTTTCACGGTTGACGCGGCAGAGACTGTCCGTTGCGGAATCAAGAAACGCGTACTGGTGAGTTGCCCTTGGGTTGGTGCGGATATAATAAACGTAGTGTTCGTCCACATTGATGTAAGTCACGACATCGTCGGACAGTTTTTTCAGATCGGTACCGTTTATGCCCATGGAATAGAGCCTGTGTCCGTCCGAGGGATTGGCAAAAAAGATGGTCCCGTTGTCCTCGCAGAAGAGACCGGTGTTGTAGAGGTTTCCGGCCGTGTTTCCATTGACGTAAGAGCGGTTGAACTTTGTCCTGCTGTTCCACAGAAAGAATGCGCCGGTGCCTACAGCACAGAGCAGCAGCGTCAGAATAACAATCAGTGGTATGTGCTTTTTCATAGAGAAACTCCCCCTTTTCTATAAGGATCAGGGCGGCAGAAGCGCCTTGATCCTATAAGCAGATTATAACATTTCTGCCCATGAACTTGCAAGGGTTACTTGCCATCGGCGCCCGGATGTAAGATAGTATCTGATCGGAATTGTGATTGTGATCTGATGGTTTTTAAGGGAATTATGATACCCATCTTATTTGTCTTCAATCTCCAAATCCGTTTCCTGCCGCCTTATGTTTTGCCGCATAATTTTGCAGATACGTCCAGAATTTATCTGATAATGTATATTTTTCGTCTACATTTTTATCCAGAATATCACGCATAACAGGCCTTGGAAATTTTGGTGTCAGATCAAAATGAAATTCCACGTTTTTCCCATATTTTTTACGGTCAAACCCCACACCCTTCCGCCTGTTCCCCAAAATTAGCAAAATAGGTCTGCTGGCTGTATTTATTCCATTCGTTTGAATAAACACAATGTCCTCCGGACTTTTCAAATGCAATTCTCATCCCACCTATTCCCGCAAACAAATCAATGAAGGTAAATTGCCTGTCGCTGACCTCACGCTGTCTCTTTCGCATATCCGTAACGTAATATGCAGCTGCTTCCCGCAGGCAGTCCTGCATTGTCTGCTGCATCATTGTGGGATAGCGACTCAGTTCATTGTATAAATCATCATCAACTCGTATATGTATCTGCCTCATTCACATCACCTTTGGGAAATAATCTGTACCTGATTTTTCCCTTGTTATACTCTTACCAAACATAAAAATCAAGCAAAGATTACCGAATATATGTTCTTTTGCGCGGTTCTTCCCCGGGCTGAATACCATGATGCGCCGGTATTGGAAATGACCGCCTGCCCGGGTCTGCCTCCGGCTTATTTTTTTGCCCCGTTCCTGTAAATTTTTATCGGAAAAATCTGAATCGGTATGGATGGACAGCCGGAGTTATGATATACTTACACGCAGAAAGCATTTCATCAGTTCCGGCCGTCCTTACGCAACAGAGGGTGCGTTTGCGAATGGAGAACGAGAAATGGTACTACCGCTTTCAGAAAACGTCCCCTGTAAGCTGCCCATAAGGGCAAAAACAAGGGGAAGTACACAGCAATTCACGATATAAGGTTAAAAGCCTTGTGAATAAGAAAAGTTCAGGAAATTCATCTGCAGATTCCGGTTTGCCGGGGAAAGGCATGGGTTT
>CANDFU010000002.1 GCA_947384095.1 uncultured Roseburia sp.
ATGGAGCAGAAATGGGAGACGATGCGGGAAATTGTAAATCGTCTGGGATGTTAAGGCGCGCAGGGGCGCGCGGCAGGGCGGGGCTGTCGGGAAATGAGAACGGATCTTATTTTCTGGCAGCCCCGTTGTTGTGGGCACTGCAGGGATGAGCAGGAACGGGGGAGCCGGTGACTGGCAAAAACAGAAAGAATGAGTTGATAAAGAAATACAGCGGAATTATAATCAGATGTGAAAATAGTATGGGAAAAGGAATGTAAAATGAGAAGCGATTGTATTCTGGGAATTGATCTGGGCACGTCCAGCGTCAAGGCGATGCTTCTGGACGCGGAAGCGGGTGTTATCGGCGTCGGGGCACGGGGATATGAGGTGTCTATCCCGCAGGCGGGACATGCCGAGCAGCAGCCGGAAGTGTGGTGGGATGCGGTATGTTCTGCGCTGGGAAGTCTGAAAGAGGCATATCCCGGGTCTTTTGCGGCGATTCGTGCCGTCGGATTGTCGGGGCAGATGCATGGCCTTGTGCTGATGGGGGAAAACGGCGGGCCGCTTTGCCCTGCCATCGTCTGGCTGGATCAGCGTTCGACGCAGGAGTGCCGGATGGTGGAAGAGCGGGGCGGAAAGGAAGGCTGGGACGCGGTTCTGCAGAACCGCGTCAATCCGGGGTTTGCGTTTCCGTCCCTGTTGTGGGTAAAGCGTCACAAGCCGGACTTATATGGAAAAATCCATAAAGTTTTACAGCCCAAGGACTATATCCGCTATCGGCTCACGGGGGAGATGGCTGCGGAGGCAACGGACGCGTCTGCAGCACTGATGTTTGATCTGAAACATCGGAACTGGGCGTTTCGGGTGACGGATGCGTTTGATATTGCGCGCGGGATTCTGCCGGAATGCCACGAGCCGGCAGATGTGGCGGGAACTGTCACACACCGGGCGCATGAGGAGACGGGGCTTGCCGCCGGGATTCCCGTCGTCTATGGGGCGGGGGATCAGCCGTGTCAGAGTATCGGCAACGGCGTGTATGAAGAAGGGCGGATGATCTGCAATATCGGAACCGGGGGACAGATTTCAGTTTATTCCGGGGAAGACCGGTATGACAGGCAGATGCGCACCAATACGTTCTGCCACTGCCATGAAAAGGGTTACACGGTTTTTGGGGCCGTTCTCTGTGCGGGGATGGCGTTTCAGTGGCTGAAAAATAAGGTTCTTCACGAGGAAAGTTTTGCGGCCTTAAGCAGGAAAGCGGGGGAAACGGAGCGGGGAAGCGGAGGCGTTTTCTTTCTTCCTTACCTGGCGGGAGAGCGGACGCCTCATATGAATCCTTCGGCCAGGGGAATGTTTTTCGGGCTTCAGATGTGTCATGAAGACAGGCATCTCATCCGGGCGGTCCTGGAAGGGGTGACGTATGCACTGAATGATTCTCTCGATATTTTAGAGGAGATGGGAATTGGCGGAAAGTGTATGATTGCGTCCGGCGGTGCGGCCGCAAGTCCGGTCTGGCTTCAGATCCAGGCGGATGTTTTTGGGAAAGAGATTTTTGTGAGCAGTGTAAAAGAGCAGGCGTGTCTGGGGGCCTGTATCCTTGCGGGAGTGGGGACGGGCCTGTTTCGGGATGTTGCGGAGCCCTGCAGGCGGTTTGTGCGCTATGAAGAGCGGACTTACGTTCCGGACGCCGCGGCCGTGCAGGAATACAGGGAACGCCGCCGTATATTCCGGGCCCTGTATGAAAAAAATAAGGAGTTGTTTTCGTATTTATGAGAAAAATTATTCGAAAGCGTTTGCGGGTTCTGGCGCTGGCGGGCTGTCTTTTTCTGTCGGCATGCCAGCAGGTTGTGTGGACGGATGACGCAGGCGCGGCGCAGACCGCATCTTTTTCAGTCGAAGATATCCCGGAATACGACGGGGAACCCTATGTTGTCATCAATGAGAATCTGCCCGATTTTCCGGAGGAAGATATGACGGGAGAATCGTTTGAGTATTACAGTGCGCTGGATTCCCTCGGAAGATGCGGGACGGCCTATGCGAATATCGGGCAGGATCTGATGCCGACGGAGGACAGAGGAAATATCGGGCAGGTAAAACCGACCGGGTGGCAGGCTGTAAAGTATGACATCGTGGAAGGAAGGTATCTCTATAACCGCTGCCATCTGATCGGTTACCAGCTGACGGCGGAAAATGCGAACCGTGAGAATCTGATTACGGGAACCAGATATATGAATGTGGAGGGAATGCTGCCGTTTGAAAATGAGACGGCGGATTATATCAGGGAAACGGGATTCCATGTGCTCTACCGTGTCACGCCGGTATTTGACGGGGACGACCTTGTGGCGAAAGGGGTGGAGATGGAAGCCTGTTCTGTCGAAGATGCGGGGGACGGTGTCTGTTTTCACGTGTTTGTATACAATGTGCAACCCGGGATCGCCATTGATTATGCCACAGGCGAGAGCAGGCTGGAAAGCGGCGCGGAGCCTGTGGCGGAGGAGACGGAAATCAGGGGAAATTCTGCGTCCGGCATTTATCACTGTCCGGGGCAGGCCGCCTATGAGGAGATGGCGGATTCGAAAAACCTGGTTATCTTTCAGACGGAGCAGGAGGCCCGGGATGCCGGATACCGCAGGGCAAAACGGTGAGTGTTCCCTGTCAGATAGAAAATCCATTTATGTAAAAATTATGTAATAAGTTCGTAACAACTGTGAAAAACACCCCGGCCAGGGGTGTTTTTTTGTAAACTAATCCAGTTCTATTCCGGAGCCCCTGCGCGCGTTGTGGAATTATCACTACGAAACATCCGGAAACAGGGCTTATCTCTGGTAAATTCTTAAGAAATTTTTTTCTTTTTTCCGGGAATAGCAAATTTGACTTTTGGGCAGAATCTAGTATGATAAGGACAAATGACACGGAGGCATTGCAGCTTCCGGCCGTCATGGCAATGCCATTAAAGTGTATGTATCATTCTTGAGGAAAGGAGCAAAATGAACAAAAAAATATTGGACGGAACAGTCACTTTGCTTTTCTGCATGAGTCTGATTGCGGCGTCCAACATTCAGGAAAAGGATGCAGGAGAACCCCTTCCGGACCGAAGCGGATATTCGGAGGAGCAGAGTACGGCAGATTGGAACAATTCAGTGACTGCGGGGGTGGGCCGGATTTTTTCCGATAATTCATTTACGACAGAATCAGATGAAAAAACAGACATTGAAAAAAGAGAAGTAGTTATGGTGACATCGCCCGCATGGGTGCTTGAGGAAGAGATTGCCGCGGAAGGAGCCGCGGAGGACATGGAACAGCCTGTGCAGGAAAAAGAGCAGATCGTGCCGGCCGGGCTGGCACAGCCCGGGCCGCAAGGAAAAGCGGCGGAGACTGCGGCTGACCGGCCGGCGGAAGTCATAGAAATGAAAACGGTCATTGCGGCTGCCGGGCCGGGGGAAATCCGGACGGAAATCGCAAAGGCCGCACCCTCCGGCATGTCCGCATCGATGAAGGATGTGGTGTCCGTCAAAGGACAGCTTGCCCAGGCATTTGCCAGGGAGATCAGGGAGGCTGCCCAGGCAGCTGCAGAACCTGTAGTGAGCAACCGTTGGGGGATTTCCCTGACGGATCAGGAGATCGACCTGCTGGCCAGGATTGTATGGCTGGAGGCCAACGGAGAGCCGGTCGAGGGTCAGGAGGCGGTGGTTGAGGTCGTCTTCAACCGGATTGCCTCGGATTTATATCCGGACACACTGTACGATGTCTTAAGTCAGAGAAACCCCGTTCAGTTCTGCTCCTGGAAGAGCCGGGAAAGCGCAAAACCGACGGAAAAAGAATATCAGTCCATCGAACAGGTGTTAAACGGAAATACAAGCATATTAAGAAATGATACACTTTATTTTTCAAGAAAGGCACTGACGCCACGGCTCGATCAGAGGATTGGCGGGCATAGTTTTTGTTATTGACAAAGGTTGTAATCGGGAAAATAGACACAGAAAGAAGGGGATAGCGTCAGGTTATCCCTTTTTTTTGCAGAAAAGGATTATTTTAGAAATTTCTTGTCTTTTTTCCCAAGAATAAAATAATCGATCAGACGATTGATGGTGGTCTGCTGTGTTCTGATAATTTTTCTGAAATTATCGTTTTCTTTGGTCAATCGACGTATTTCAGCTTCATAATTCATATGATCAATCCCTTTTTCAATTTGTCGTATGCTCTATAAATGTTAGGCGATTTTTGCCAAAAAGTCAATATGTGGCCGGGAAGAAATACAAAATAAAAGTGCGTTGTCGACAAAATTCAGATGCCTTTGCAGGGCGGCTGCCAGTAACAGGGGACGGGAAAACGAAAAAGGGCGGGACGGCCGTGCATTTTCCGGTGTCGGGCGGGAATGGGGCGGACGGTGTCGGAATCTGCGCAAAAAAATGGATTTGCCTGCGGTCGTTTTGACAAAAAAACAATTTCAATCAAATTATAATAGAAGCCACATCAAAATCAAATCGAGGTGAGGAAAGATATATGTATTTTACGCGGACGTTTTTCTGCTGCAGAATTTTCTGATGGATTTTGTGGCGGTGACCGGGGTGAACTGCTTTCTGAAAAGGGGCAGACGGTACAGGGTTCTTTTTCTGGCGTCGCTTGTCTCGGCGGCGGCCGGGCTTTTGCTTGTGCTGGCTGTGAGACAGATTCTGCTCTATTGGCTGATATCCCATTTTCTGCTCAATACGGGAATGATCTTTTTGTGTTTTGGATGGCATGGACGCCGTGAATTTCTGGAGAACTGGGCTGCGACCTACCTTGTGATCGTTCTGCTTGGAGGTATTCAGGAGTGGATACAGGAGAGCGGCCTGATTCCGCCGGATTTTTTTCTGCAGATGTTTTTTGTGTCACTGACAGGATATGGGATACTGCTCTATCTTATGCAGAGAAAAGAAATGGGAAACCATATTTGCCAGGTCAGGATAGAAAAGGGGACGAAGGCTCTTTGCGTAAGGGCGTACCGGGACAGCGGAAACCGGCTCCGCGATCCTTATACGGGGCGGGGAGTGAGCATTTTAAGCCGTACAAAGGCGGAACTTTTTTTTGACCCGCAAAAAGACCGGATCCGGTATGTGCCATACCGCTCTCTGGGGGAGACAAACGGCCTGCTTCTGGTTGCGGATGTGGATGCGCTGGTGCTGACAGACGGAAAAAGAGAGCTCAGATACGGGAAGACGGCGATTGGAATCGCAGATGAGGGACTGTTGGAAGGGAAAGAGTACGATCTGATACTGCACGCTTCAATGTTGTAAAGCGGAAAAAATATCAAAAACGGAGGTTTTGTATGTACATAAAATGGATGATGGTCC
The DNA here is from genome assembly GCA_947384095.1 of uncultured Roseburia sp. GTDB lineage: Bacteria > Bacillota > Clostridia > Lachnospirales > Lachnospiraceae > Roseburia. The sequence continues at coordinate 5,313 of CANDFU010000002.1, forward strand.
CCGGGTACCGTATGAAGAGATTTTTAGAGGGCATCGGCCATATTTTCTGGCGGGAGCAGGACGAGGTGCACTATATCGGAGGCGCTGAGGTGCTGCCGCCGCCGCTTGCGTGCGAGGAAGAGGCGTCGTGCATCAGAAGGCTGGAAAGTGATTCGCCGGAAGAGGCGAGAAAAAGTCTGATCGAGCACAATCTGCGGCTGGTGGTTTATATTGCCAAGAAGTTTGACAATACCGGAGTGGGCGTGGAAGATCTGATTTCTATCGGAACGATCGGCCTGATCAAATCGATCAATACGTTTAATCCCGGAAAAAATATCAAACTGGCGACTTACGCGTCGCGCTGTATTGAAAATGAGATTCTGATGTATCTGCGGAGGAATAATAAGACAAAGCTGGAGGTTTCCATCGATGAGCCCCTTAATGTCGACTGGGATGGAAACGAGCTTCTGCTGTCGGATATTCTGGGAACAGATGAAGATGTCATTTACCGCGATATTGAGACGGATGTGGAACACAAGCTTCTGAAAAAAGCCATCGATAAACTTTCGGGGAGAGAGCGGATGATTATTGAACTGCGTTTCGGCCTTAATTCTGCGGCAGGGGAGGAGAAGACGCAGAAAGAGGTCGCAGACATGCTGGGGATTTCCCAGTCTTATATCTCCCGTCTTGAGAAAAAGATTATGGTACGGCTCAAAAAAGAGATCGTCCGGTTTGAATAGTTTGAAATTTCTGGATATTTTTGAAATTTTATAGTTTTCAATTGTATAAATAGCGAGAAGATAGTATAATTGTACTATACATAAATGTCTGCATAAAAGGACGAAACTGGGGGGATACGTATGATACTAGAATTTCTGGGTGCGGCGCATGAAGTGACGGGGAGCTGCCATTACCTTGCGTTTGGCGGAAAGCATATCCTGGTGGACTGCGGTATGGAGCAGGGAGCGGATCTGTATGTCAATCAGGAGATTCCGGTCAATGCGTCGATGATCGATTATGTATTTATCACGCACGCGCACATCGATCATTCCGGTCTGCTGCCGCTTCTGTACAATCACGGATTCCGCGGGCAGATTTTTGCGACGACGGCGACAACCCACCTCTGCAATATCATGCTCAAGGACAGCGCGCATATCCAGATGTCCGAGGCGGAGTGGAAGAACCGGAAGGCAAAGCGTGCCGGAAAGCCGGAAGTCGTTCCATTATACGATATGAATGACGCCATGGGCGTGCTGACGCATTTTGTGCCCTGTGATTACCGCCAGATCATTGAAGTCTGCGAGGGGCTTAAGGTGCGGTTTGTGGACGCGGGGCATCTGCTCGGCTCATCTTCCATTGAGATGTGGCTGGAGGAAGAAGTCACGGAAGACGGGCAGACACGTATGGAAAAGCGTAAAATTGTATTTTCCGGGGATATCGGTCCGGGCAGCCGTCCGCTGATCCGCGATCCGGAATATATATCCGAGGCGGATTATGTCGTTATGGAATCCACTTACGGCGACCGTGCGCATGCCACGCCGCCGGATTTTGCCAGAGAGCTCGCGCGGGTATTAAAGCACACGCTGCTGCGCGGCGGCAATCTCGTGATTCCTGCGTTTTCGGTGGGGCGCACGCAGGAGATGCTGTTTTTCCTGCGGAGAATCAAGACGGAGCATCTGCTTCCGGAATTTGAGCGGTTTGAAGTGTATGTGGACAGCCCGCTGGCGGTGGAGGCGACCTCGATTTTCGGAAGGCATGTGCAGGACTGTTTTGACGGGCAGGCGCTCGAGCTGGTCCGGGCGGGAGTCAATCCGATCGGTTTTCCGGGGCTTCGGATGGCGATCACCAGCGAAGAGTCAAAGATGATCAATTTTGACGAACAGCCGAAGGTAATTATTTCGGCTTCGGGCATGTGCGAGGCCGGGCGCATCCGTCATCACTTAAAGCACAATCTCTGGAGAGAAGATTCCACGATTCTGTTTGTGGGATATCAGGTGCCCGGCACGCTGGGCCATTCTCTCTTAAACGGGGCGAAAGAGGCAAGGCTGTTTGGCGAGACGATCGACGTGCGCGCGCGGATTGAGAATCTGCCCGGTATCAGCGGCCATGCGGATATCAACCAGCTCACCCGCTGGGCAGGCGCTTTTTCCAGAGATACGAAGCGTATTTTTGTCGTACATGGCGAAGATACGGTTACGGAGAAGTTCGCCGCCCATATTATGGAAGAGCTTGGCATTGACGCGTATGCGCCTTACAGCGGGGACGCCTATGATCTGATCACCGGTGAGTGCATCCGCGAAGGATCAAGAGAGCCCGCGCAGAAAAAAGAGAAAGCGCATCGGGCGTCCAGCAATGTATTTGCGCGCCTTCTGGCTGCGGGAGGCCGTCTGATGACGGTCATTCAGAGATGCGAGGGGATGCCCAACAAAGAACTTGCAAAGTTTGCGGATCAGATACACGCGCTCTGCAAAAAATGGGAGCGTTAGCGTGCTTATGAGGACAGGTAATGCCGGATGGATTTTAAGGCGGATTTTTCGAGGCGGCTTACCTGGGCCTGTGAAATGTGGATTTCTTCCGCGACTTCCATCTGGGTCTTTCCCTCGAAGAAGCGCAGTTTCAGGATATAGTTTTCGCGCTCGTTCAGATGATCCATGGCATCGTTTAAGGAGAGCTCTTCAATCCAGTTTTCTTCCCGGTTTTTTTTATCGCTGATCTGATCCATGACATAAAGGGTGTCTCCGCCGTCGGTGTAGACGGGATCATACAGGCTGACGGGGCTCTGGATGGCGTCGAGCGCATAGACGATTTCTTCTTTTGTCAGACCGGCCTCCCTGGCGATTTCCTCGATGGTCGGTTCTTTCAGGGAGGTTTTTGAGAGGATCTCTCTTGTGTGGATGGCCTTGTAGGCTGTGTCGCGCAGGGAACGGCTGACACGGATGGAATTGTTGTCGCGCAGATAGCGGCGGATTTCGCCGATGATCATCGGCACCGCATATGTCGAAAACTTGACGCCCATGGTCGGGTCGAAGTTGTCGATGGATTTGATCAGGCCGATACAGCCGATCTGAAAGAGGTCGTCCACATTTTCGTGGTTGCCGGAAAAGCGTTTGATGACGCTTAGGACGAGGCGGAGATTTCCTTTGATGTAGGTTTCTCTGGCTTCCTGGTCTCCCTGTTTGATGCGCTTAAAAAGTGTTTCTTTTTCTTCTTCTCCCAGAATGGGGAGTTTGGCGGTGTTGACGCCGCAGATTTCTACTTTATAAGAAGCCATGCTGGTATCCTCCGGTGTTTTCGATTTTATAGTAAAAAGGATGCATCATTTGAAAGTGTTTTATGCAGGGAGGCCGATTTAAATTCTTCCCACTTTGTGGAAGTGGGGTTTGAAATTGGAGATCAGAAAATGAAAGATATTATTGACAAAAGAAATGAAGCTGAGAAAATCAGAAAAAGCATTATTAAGTACTGGAATGTGCAGTATGTTCCTGTCAGTCCGTCCGGGCAAAGCGAGGAAGAAAAGCAGAAAATCTTAGAGGAACTGGAGCGGGAAGCCGCTGAAAAGGAAGAAAAAAAACGAAAAGAAATCGAGGCGCTGAAGGAAGCGGCCAAAGATAAGGATCCGAGGCTGTATAATGCGAAAACCGGCTCTTATTCGGGCACGTACGGCCGGGGGAAGGTGGACGACGTGACGAAGGGGCAGATTGATCAGATTTTAAGGGAGCGATCGGATGTCGTGCGCGATCTTGTGGAAAACGGCGGCGAAGCAGATTTTTGATGTCACGGAGGAAAAGGACACATATAATAAGAGTGAGAAAAGAATCCGGAGGCAGTTTATGCCAGAGATGGTTCTGCGCAAATATCACGGGCTGGGAAATGACTATCTGGTGTACGACCCGATTAGGAATAAAGCGGTCCTTAAGGAGCGGCAGATTGAGATGCTCTGCAGACGCAATATCGGTGTGGGAGCAGACGGGATTTTGTACGGCCCTTTTATTGACGGGGAAGAGATAAAGGTGCGCATTTTTAATCCGGACGGGAGTGAGGCGGAAAAGAGCGGAAACGGTATCCGTATTTTTTCGCGTTATCTCAGGGATGCGGGCTATGTGAAGGAAGAACGCTATGTGCTGACGACAAAGGCGGGAAAGACGGAAGTTTCGTTTCTGGACGAGGAGGGAAACCGGATGCGCGTCGATATGGGGCGCGCGCGATTTACGGCGCGGGAGATACCGGCCGTCGGCTTTGGGGAAGAGATCGTGAACGAGGCGATTTTTTTCTGCGATAATTTTTATAATGCGACCTGCGTTTCCATCGGCAATCCGAATTGCGTGCTGATGCTTGAGGAGGTGGACCGGAAAAAGGCGCTGCAGCTCGGGCCCTATGTGGAAAATTCCAAATACTTTCCGAACCGCATCAACATGCAGATCTGCCAGGTGATGGACCGGTCCAATATCCGTATCGAAATCTACGAGAGGGGCGCGGGGTATACGTATGCGTCGGGCACGGGGGCGTGCGCTGCCGCGGCGGCATCGCACCGGCTCGGGCTCGTCGGCGATCAGGTGACCGTACATATGCATGGCGGTGAGCTTTTCGTGGAGTTTGGAGAGGATGACAGGATTTTTATGACCGGCCCTGTCGTCTATATCGGGAAAATCACGCTGGCGGAACAGTTTTTTTCCTGAGGGGAAGGCTTCCGGCCGTTTCCGTCTTGCATTCCGCCTCCCGTTTATGATATACTTTAAGCGGCCGTGATCCCATGTTAACAGGGATCTGCGGCGGAGCAACCGGTGAGTTCGAGACCTTCCTCACCTAAAACAAAACTAAAGGAGAACTGAATATGAGAAACAAAAATGTGCTGTTGCTTGTCCGGGCCGCATTGATCGCCGCGATCTATGTCGTGCTGACCTGCTTTGTCAGTACGATTGGCCTTGCCTCGGGCGCCATTCAGGTGCGCGTCTCAGAGGCGCTTACCGTTCTGCCGTATTTTTCGGTGGCCGCCATTCCGGGCCTTTCTGTGGGATGCTTTCTCGCAAATCTGCTGACCGGGGCGCCGGTCTATGATGTGGTATTTGGGAGCCTTGCGACGCTGCTCGGGGCGTCTGGAACGTATCTGCTCAGAAAACACCGTTTCCTCTGCACACTGCCGCCTGTCGTTGCAAATATGGTGGTGATACCCCCGGTGCTGCGATACGGCTATGGCCTTGTCATGGAATTTGGGGGAAGGGACTGGTCTATCCCATTTTATATGCTTACAGTCGGAGCCGGGGAGGTGATCTGCTGCTGTATGATGGGAACCGTTCTTCTGAATGCACTCGCAAAGGTGCGCGGCGTTGTCTTTAAAGATACGTGTGCAGAAACAGCATGAGAGAGGATGAAGAGAAATGATGGATGCAAAGAATCGTTTTGAGCGCGTATACGCGCAGGGTGCCGTTAGCACCATGGAAATATGGGTTGACCGGAAAACGGGCGTAAATTATCTGTATCACAGGGACGGCAACGCCGGGGGCCTGACGCCGCTTTTCGACGAGGCGGGAAAAGTGGTGGTGACGGCCGTTTCCGTGGAATGACACAGAAAAAGAAATAAATATCGAAAAAATCAGGGAAATACACTTAAAGATTTCTTAAAGATTTCTTAAGTGTATTTTTTTGTGAAAAAGATATGTTACAATCACCGTGAAATGAAAAAAGAAAAGGGAGAAACCGGAATGAAAGATAAGAGCGCGGGCATTACAAAGCCGAAAAAAAAGAAAAAGATATGGATTATCATACTGCTGATTGTAATTGTGCTGGCAGTGGTGATCTGGAACAGATTACATAGCGTACCCACTCAGGGAGGCGCGGAGAATAGTATCGTGGAAGTGGAGCCGGTGCAGAAGCGTGATCTCTCTGATACGATTTCGCTCAAAGGGACGATCGCGGGAGTCAGCCGGACAAATGTGACTTCAAGAGCAGTGGCGGAGATCACATCGCTCAATGTGCAGCTCGGGGATACTGTCAGGGAAGGCGATCTTCTCTGTACGCTCGATTCCGCGTCGATCAGGGAGAAAATCTCGGATTTGGAGAGCAGTATCGCCAAAACGCAGGCTGTCGAGAATATCAGCAACCGGCAGGCCATGGAAGCCGTCCAGCGGGCGAAGGAAGACCAGACGGACCAGCTTGAAGAGGCACAGCGGCAGATTATGCTGGCGGAGGAGTCTTTTAACGTGGCCCAGATGAACTACGACAACGGCGATGCGGATTTTCCGACCCTTTTAAGCGCCCAGCGCGCGGTGGAAGCCGCGAAAGAAAGTTATGAGAAGACGGTGGAGTCGACGAACCGGGCGATCAGGGATGCCCAGCTCGCGGCGGAGCAGAACCGCTACAATGTCTCTGATTCCACGTCGAAAGATACGCTGAACGATCTGAAAGAGCAGCTTGCGGACTGTGAGATCAAGGCGCCGTGCGGCGGGGTCGTCACGGCCGTCAACGTATCTGTGGGCGATGTCAATGCGGAAAAGGTGACGATTCTGACCATTGAAGATACAAGTGCCCTGAAGCTTGTGACGTCGGTTGCGGAGGCGGATATTTTAAAGATTGAAGAGGGCATGAAGGCGGTTGTGACGGCGGACGCAGCGGGGGAAGAAGAGATTTCCGGCACGGTATCAAGGGTCGTTCGCGTCAAAAATCAGGGAACCGGGGACCAGGCCGCGGCGGCGGGGGGATATTCGGTTGAGGTTTCGATCGATAACAAGACGCTTCTGGTCGGAATGGAGGCAAAAGTCAAGATTATGATTAAGGAAAAAGGAGAAGTCCTTGCCATTCCGTATGATCTTGTTATGTACGATGAGAACGGCGGATCCTATGTCCTTGTGGCGGAGCCGAAAGAGGACGGTTCGGCGACAGCGGTCCGCAGGAATGTCGAGCTGGGAGAGGAAGTGGACTATTACACGGAGGTAGTCGGAGGCGACCTGGCGGAAGGCGACAGGATGATTTATGACTATGGACACACGATTGTGGAAGGACAGACGCTCACGCCGGAACAGATGTTTTCCAACGAAGGAATGGGCGGCGGAGCAGAAGGCGGCGCAGGTATGTCAGAAAATGCGGAGGGCGCAGAGGGGTGAGTGAATCAGTAATCCGGATGGAAAATATTGTAAAACGGTATTATGTCGGAAAACCGAATGAACTTGAGATTCTCCACGGGATCAGCCTGTCCGTAGAGGAGGGCGAATTTATATCGATTGTCGGAGAGTCGGGTTCCGGAAAGAGTACGCTGATGAATATTATCGGCGTGCTTGACCGGCAGACCGAAGGGGAGTATTATCTGGAGGGGCGGGATGTGAACAGCATGACGGACGAGGTGCGCAGCGCCGTCCGCAACCGGCGCATCGGTTTTGTGTTCCAGAATTTTAACCTCCTTCCAAGGGCGAATGCGTTGAAAAATGTGATGGTTCCTCTGATGTATGGGGAGGAAAAAGTGAAAGACCAGAAAGAGCGTGCCATGGAGATGCTGAAAATGGTGGGCATGGACGAGCGCGCCGGGCATCGCCCGAATGAGCTTTCCGGCGGACAGAAGCAGCGCGTGGCGATCGCGCGCGCCATGATCAATGATCCGGCGATCATACTGGCCGACGAGCCGACGGGAGCGCTCGACTCCAAGACAGGGCATCTGGTGATGGATCTGTTCCACAGGCTTCACGAGGAGCAGGGGAAGACGATTGTTCTGATTACCCACTCGCAGGAGCTTGCGTCGGAGACACAGCGGATTGTGACACTTCTCGACGGGGACATTGTAAACGATAAGGGGGGTGCGCGGTAGTGTTTTTGGAAAATATCAAAGAAGCGTTTGCCAGTATTTTAAGCAATAAAATGCGCTCCCTTCTGACCATGCTGGGCATTATCATCGGCGTCAGCTCCGTGATCATTATCACTACGATCGGCGGTTCCATACAGAGCACGCTGACGGCGACGCTCAATTCGATGGGCGGCAATATGATTTCTGCCTATGTGCAGGCCAGGTATCCGGAGACAGAAGAGGAATGGGCGACGTGGACTTATCCGGACATGCGCGATGAGGATTATGTGTCCCAGGAGATGATCGACGGTCTGATGGAGGCCTACCCGGATGAGATCACGGGGATTGCAGCGCAGAACTACCTGGGTTCCGGCCAGGTCAAGGACGATGCTGACGCAGATATCTATGCGAACGTCAATGTAAACGGCATCACGCCGGAATATCTGGATTATATGAAGTTGAAAATACGAAAGGGCCGTAATCTCACTTCAGAAGATAATAAGAGGAAAAAACGTGTCTGCGTGGTTGCCGACACGATGGTAAAAAATTATTTTGGCGAAAAGAACCCGATCGGGGAGCAGATTTCTGTCGCGACGGAGGCCGGTGTATTTGAATTTGTGATTGTGGGCGTCTATGAATATAACCCGGCGCTGTTCGGCAGGGTGGACGTCACGGTCGCGGAGAAAGACCGTTCCACAGAGATGATGATACCGCTGCAGACCTGTTTTAAACTGCAGGGAAAAGACCAGAGCGGTTATGAGTATTTTAATCTGATGGTGGCTCCGCTCGCGGATGTGGAAAAAGCAACTGCGGACGTCATGAGTTATTTTGAGGAGATTTATGCCAGGAATGATAAATTCAATATCTACGCCTACAATATGGCTTCGGATATGGGCATGATCAATACGGTCATCAACGTGATCACGATTGCGGTATCGGGGATTGCTGCGATCTCACTGATCGTCGGCGGCGTCGGCGTTATGAATATTATGCTGGTGTCCATCACAGAGCGTACGCGGGAGATCGGCGTCCGTATGGCGCTTGGGGCAAAGCGCCGGATTATCCGGATGCAGTTTGTCATCGAAGCGATTGTGCTCTGCCTGATCGGAGGTATGATCGGCATCCTGATCGGTATCGGCATCGGTGCCCTGCTGGGCCAGGTGGCCGGATTCGTGATTCAGAATATGTATGCGGATTACGCAAACTACATTATCATGGATATCCATCCGTCTGCAACGGCGATCGGGCTTTCCCTGTTTTTCTCGATGCTGACAGGCGTATTTTTCGGATATTATCCCGCCAACAAGGCAGCTAAGATGGAAGTAATCGATGCGCTGAGGTATGAATAGGGGATCAGAAAAAAAGCGGTGTCACACGCTGTTTCGGGCGGTGGCAGCGCTTTTTTGCTTTATAGGAAACGGCACGCGATAAAGCAAAAGCCCTCCGGGCAGGATCGCAGTTGACTATTGTCTGAAATATGGTATGCTGAAAAAGACGGGAGGACAGGAGTTCCCGGTCGGATAACAATAAGATGAGGATTGGGATGCGCGCGAAAGGCGTATTACGGCCGGACACAAGCCGTTACGCACAGAAACAGCGCAGAAACGGGGGAAGGAATGGCAAAATTAGTAGCATTTTATTCGAGAGCGGGCGAAAACTATTTCGGAGGCGAAAAGCGCTATGTCGAGGTGGGCAATACGGAGAAGATTGCCCGGATGATTGCAGAACTGACTGGCGCCGATATTTTCAGAATCGAGCAGGAACTGCCATATGCAGCAGATTATGCGACCTGTGTGGAGCAGGTAAAAAAGGATTTCCTGGAAAAGGCCAGGCCAAAGCTTTTGAGAGAGCCGGAAAATATGGCGCAGTATGACGAAATTTATCTGGGATTTCCAAATTATTGCGGGACGATGCCGATGGCTGTGTTTACTTTTCTCGAGCAGTCCGACTGGACAGGCAGAAAGATCTATCCTTTTGTGACTCATGAAGGGAGCGGTTTCGGAAGGAGTGAAAATGATCTGAGCAAGGCGTGCGAGGGGGCGGAGATTGGCAGGGGGCTTTCCGTTGTGGGGAGCAGAGCCGATGATGCCGGAGCGGAAGTAAAAAAGTGGATTGCTCTTTCGGAGCAGTGACGGCGGGGTTTTTGCTCCTGAAATGAAAGGGTTTCAGGGGACAGAAGCCGCAGGCCCGGCGCACGAATCCTGTGCGCACATGGAGGAAAGAATGACAGAACGAAACAAAGGAAAAAGACTTGCGAAATATGTTTCTGATTATGTGGTATTTGATCTGGAAACGACGGGGGTGAGCGTTGCAAGGGACGATATTATAGAGATTTCAGCCGTCAGAGGGCGGAACGGGCAGATTGTGGACACTTTTTCGACGCTTGTGAACCCGGGGAGGGCGATACCAGACGATGCGACGGCAGTCAACGGTATTACGGATGAGATGGTAAGGGACGCGCCGGAGATCGGGACGGCTTTGTCCGGATTTCTGGAATTTGCCGGAAAAGAGGTTCTGGTGGGGCATAATATTCACTCGTTTGACATGAATTTCGTCTATGACGCGGCGCTTGAGCAGTTTGGAAAAAAGGTGGATAATGACTACATTGATACGCTGTATCTGGCGAAGCGGTGCCTGCCTGGGCTGAAATCGTATAGGCTGACGGATCTGGCGGCATATTTCAGTGTGAGCGCAGAGGGAGCGCACCGGGCCTTAAACGATTGTCTGATGAATCAGAAGTGTTATGAGGAGCTTGGCAGACTCTTAAGCGGGATCCGGATGGATTTGTGCCCGCGCTGCGGCGGGGAGCTGGTAAAGCGGAACGGGAAATTCGGTGCGTTTTTTGGCTGCAGTAATTACCCGTCCTGCCGCTATACGAAAAATGCATAAAAGTACTTTTCCTGCTGGCAGGATGCGCGCGTTCTTTCGGTGCTGGCTGAACTGCTGGGAAATATCCACACAATGTGGGAAAAGGCATTGACAAAAACACTATATATTGTATAATGTCCGATAGACACCCAGATACGGCATCGTGCAGCGCCGTGATCACTTAGCAGCAGGGAAAGGATTTCATGTTATGAAGATTATCAAGCGAAGCGGCATTGAGGACATTTTTGACATTCAGAAGATCGAAGCGGCCATCCGTAAGGCCAACGACAGCGTGATTGATTACGAAAAGCTGAGCGAGGATAAGATTAAGAATATCCTTGTGAATGTAGAGAGGGCCTGTGAAAATATGAAGCGTTCTCCGGGCGTCGAGGAGATTCAGGATATGGTGGAGAACCAGATTATGAGCCAGAGGGCGTTTGCGGTAGCGCGCAATTATATCACATACCGCTATAAGAGGGAGCTGATCCGCAAGTCCAATTCGACGGATGAGCAGATTTTAAGCCTCCTGGAGTGCAATAATGAGGAAGTAAAGCAGGAAAATTCCAATAAAAACCCGACCGTCAACAGTGTTCAGCGCGATTATATGGCGGGCGAGGTGAGCAAGGATATCACCAGGCGCTTTCTGCTTCCGCCGGATATCGTGGAAGCGCATGAGAAGGGGATGATTCATTTTCATGATGCGGATTATTTTGCACAGCATATGCACAACTGCTGTCTGGTAAATTTAGAGGATATGCTTCAGAACGGGACCGTTATCAGTGAGACGATGATAGACCGCCCGAAGAGTTTTTCCACGGCCTGCAATATCGCGACGCAGGCGATCGCCCAGATCGCGAGCTCGCAGTACGGCGGCCAGAGTATTTCGCTGTCGCATCTTGCGCCGTTCGTGCAGGTCAGCCGTGAAAAGTTCCGCAGACAGGTCCGCGTTGAGCTGGAGGCGGCGGGGATTGAGCCGTCCGAAGAAAGGGTGAACAAAATTGCGGAGCTTCGCGTCAAGGAGGAGATTAACCGCGGCGTGCAGATGATTCAGTATCAGGTCATTACGCTGATGACGACGAACGGCCAGGCGCCGTTTATCACTGTTTTTATGTATTTAAACGAAGTGCCGGAGGGGCAGCTCAGGGAGGATCTCGCCTCTGTGATCGAAGAGATGCTGCACCAGAGGATTCTCGGCGTGAAAAATGAGCAGGGAGTCTATATCACGCCCGCGTTTCCGAAGCTGATTTATGTGCTGGAAGAGGATAATATCCGAGAGGGAACGAAATACTGGTATCTGACCCGTCTGGCTGCAGAGTGCACGGCGAAGCGGATGGTGCCGGATTATATTTCCGAAAAAATCATGAAACAGTTAAAACAGGGAAACTGCTACACCTGCATGGGATGCCGGTCCTTCCTGACGGTGTATAAGGACGAGAACGATCAGTTCAAGTTTTACGGCCGCTTTAACCAGGGGGTTGTCACACTCAATCTTGTGGATGTGGCGTGTACCTCGGAGGGAGACGAGGAGAAATTCTGGGAGATTATGGATGAGCGCTTAGAGATGTGCTATCGGGCGCTTCTGGCAAGACATGAGCGGCTGAAAGGAACGCCGTCGGATGTTGCCCCGATTCTCTGGCAGAACGGCGCCCTGGCACGGCTGAAAAAAGGAGAGACGATTGACCGCCTGCTGTATAATGGTTATTCGACGATTTCGCTCGGCTATGCGGGATTGTGCGAGTGTACCAGATATATGAAAGGCGTCTCCCATACCGAGCCGGAGGGTACGGAGTTTGCGCTTGCGGTGATGCGTTACTTAAACGATGCCTGCGCGAAGTGGAAGGCAGAGCATCATATTGATTTCAGCCTGTATGGAACGCCGCTTGAGTCCACGACTTATAAGTTTGCAAAATGTCTGCAGAAGCGGTTCGGTGTGATTGCGGGAGTGACGGATAAAAATTATATCACGAACAGCTATCACGTGCATGTGACGGAGCAGATCAACGCCTTTGACAAACTGAAGTTTGAGGCGCAGTTCCAGGAGCTGTCCCCGGGCGGCGCCATCAGCTATGTGGAAGTGCCGAATATGCAGGGAAATCTCGACGCGGTGCTCGCAGTCATGCAGTATATTTATGAGAATATTATGTACGCGGAGCTGAATACGAAGAGCGATTACTGTATGGACTGTGGTTATTCCGGGGAGATCGCGATTGTAAACGACAAGGATGGGAAACTGGTATGGGAATGCCCGAACTGTGGCAATCGCGACCAGAATAAAATGAGCGTTGCACGCCGGACGTGCGGATATATCGGAACGCAGTTCTGGAATCAGGGCAGAACGCAGGAAATCAAGGAACGTGTGCTTCACCTGTAAACGGTTCCGGCATGGGAGGAAAACATGACAAATCATCATATCGCGATTCCGGCTGTCTTAAAGGTGGGAAAGGGCGTGCTTCCGAAAATCGGGGCGTGTCTTAAGGACAGCGGATTCCGCAATGTTGTTATTTATTTCGGGAACGGCCTGATTGATCTGTTCGGCTGTACGGTGATGGAGAGTATGAAAGAGGCGGATGTGTCCGTTCTGGAGTACCGGGAGATTGACACGACGAGGATCGAGGAGCTTGTGGAGCTGGCGTTTTCCGTCAGCAACAAGGCGCAGGCGATTGTCGGGCTGGGCGGCGGAAAAGTGATTGATGCGGCGAAATATACGGCTTTTCTGCGCAAAATTCCATTTATCAGCGTCCCTACGTCCGCTTCCAGCGACGGCTTTTCCAGCGCCAGCGCTTCTCTTCTGGTCGGTGGGAAGCGGACTTCCGTGCCGGCCCGGCTTGCGTATGGTATTCTTGTGGATACGGACGTGATAAAGAGTGCGCCGGAGAAGTTTATTTATTCCGGAATCGGGGATATGGTGTCGAAGATTCCGGCGCTGTATGACTGGGTATATGAGGACGCGAAAGGGTATACGGTTTTAAATGATTTTTCCATGATGATAGCCAAAAAGGCGGTGAACAGCTTTGTGCGGACGCCGTTTGAGACGATCCATGACGATTTGTTTTTAAAGGAACTGATTGATTCCCTTGCGATGAGTGGAATTGCAAACGAGATTGCGGGCAGCAGCGCGCCCACAAGCGGCAGCGAGCATCTGATTTCGCATGCGCTTGACAAGTTTTCAGAGCGGCCGCAGCTTCACGGCATCCAGGTCGGTATCGCTTCGTATCTGATGTGCCGCGTGCAGGATCACAGATGGAAGCGGCTGGACACGGTTTTTACGGATACGGGGTTCTGGGACTATACGGCCGGCCTTGGGCTCGCACGGGAAGACTATCTGCGCGCCGTTGATATGGCGCCATCCATAAAACCGCACCGCCACACGTATCTTCATGAGGAAGCGTACCGTGAACTTGCAAAAAAAATGTTGCGGGAAGATGCGGTATTGCAGCGGATTCTGGTGTAAATGCCGGCCGGGGGAGGGAAGAGATGAATTATTCGGGGGTAAAACCGGTAACGATTGAAAACGGGACAGGGGTGAGGGTTTCCCTGTTTGTATCCGGCTGCAGACATCACTGCAGGGAATGTTTTAATCCGGAAACGTGGGATTTTGGCTACGGGAAGCCGTTTAAGATCGGAAGAGCACACGTCTGAACTCCAGTCACCTCTCGTCATCTCG
>CANDFU010000003.1 GCA_947384095.1 uncultured Roseburia sp.
GCTTATCGGGCAGCAGCACGGAGACCGTAAAAATGCGGTCGCGGAAAATCAGCCCCTGCTGTACGACAGAAGACATCGTGATCACGTCCATGTTTCCGCCGCTTAAAATGGCCACGACGCGTTTGTCCGACACGTCGAGATGCTTTAAGGCGGCCACCGTGAGAAGACCGGAGTTTTCAACAATCATCTTGTGATTTTCCACCATATCCAGGAAGGCAGCGACCAGTTCGTCGTCGCTTACCGTAATGATATCGTCAAGATTCTCCTGGATATACGGAAAAATAGACGTTCCCGGCGTTTTTACGGCCGTACCGTCCGCGATCGTATTGACGGCGGGCAGCGTGGTGACTTTCCCGGCGGCAAACGACGCCTGCATGCAGTTTGCCCCGGCCGGCTCCACACCGATCACCTTGATCTTCGGGTTTAAAAGCTTTGCAAGCGTGGATACTCCGGTCGCGAGGCCTCCTCCGCCGATCGGCGCCAGAATGTATTCCACCAATGGCAGTTCTTTGAAAATTTCCATTGCGATGGTTCCCTGCCCGGTCGCAACCGCAAGGTCATCGAACGGATGAATAAAGGTATACCCCTTTTCCTCCGCGAGCTCATATGCCTTCTGGCAGGCCTCGTCGTAGACATCCCCGCAGAGCACGACTTCGGCCCCGTAGCTTTTGGTGCGGTTTACCTTGATCAATGGCGTCGTCGTCGGCATCACGATAACGGCCTTGCACCCATAACATTTCGCAGCGTAGGCCACGCCCTGGGCATGATTTCCGGCGGACGCCGTAATCAGTCCGCGCTCCCGTTCTTCCTCCGTCAGGGTACTGATTTTATAATATGCGCCGCGCACTTTATAAGCCCCGGTAAGCTGCATATTTTCCGGTTTCAGATAAACCTTGCTCCCTGTCTGCCTGCTCAGATAGTCGCTGTAAATCAGTTTCGTCTCCAGCGTCACCTCCCTGACCTTCTCGCTCGCTTCCTCAAATTTATCCAACGTCAGCATTGCACGCTCTCCTTCCTGTTTTCCACAATCAGATTTTTGCTGCTTTCGCCCCGCGTCACACATCAAAAAGCGCATCCACAAACTCATTCGGGTCAAATTTCTGCAGATCCTCAATCGATTCCCCGACGCCGATATATTTGACCGGAATGCCAAGCTCCGAATGAATCGCCACGGCAATTCCGCCCTTTGCGGTTCCGTCCATCTTCGTCAGAATAATCCCCGTGATGTCCGCCACGCCGGAAAACTCCCTGGCCTGGCTTAAGGCATTCTGTCCGGTCGTGGCGTCCAGGACAACCAGTGTCTCTCTGTAGGCGTCCGGATATTCTTTTTCGAGAATGCGGTTGATCTTTTTCAGCTCTTCCATCAGATTTTTCTTGTTGTGAAGCCGTCCCGCCGTATCGGCAAGCAGCACATCCGCTTTTCTGGCCTTCGCGGCGGCCACGGCGTCATACACCACCGCCGCCGGATCCTGCCCTTCCTGTCCGCCGATCATATCCACGCCGGCGCGGTCCGCCCACTCCTTTAACTGATTTCCGGCCGCTGCGCGGAAAGTATCTGCCGCAGCCAGAACCACTCTTTTCCCCTGCTGCTTTAACTTTCCCGCCAGCTTTCCGACCGAAGTTGTCTTGCCGACGCCGTTGACGCCGATCACCAGCACGACAGAGCGCTCTTTCTCAAAACGGTACGCCGTCTCCCCGACGTCCATCTGCTCCTTGATACTGTTGATCAGCAGCTGTTTGCACTCCGCCGGATCCTTGATGTGATCCTTCTTTACTTTTTCCTTCAGATTTTCGATGATGGACTCCGTCGCGGCCACACCGATGTCGCCCATGATCAGAATCTCCTCGATTTCTTCATAAAACTCCTCGTCGATGCGGGAAAATCCGCTGAAAATGGAATCGATCCCGGAAACGATGTTATCCCTTGTCTTGCTGAGCCCGGAAACCAGACGGCTCCAGAACCCCTTCTTTTCCTCACTCATACTGCCACCTCACTTTTCGGTAAAACGCTATTTGTCCAGATCGCCCTCGATCAGATTGACGGAAACCAGCGTCGAAACCCCTTTTTCCTGCATCGTGATACCGTAGAGCCGGTCCGCCGCCCCCATCGTCCCACGCCGGTGCGTGATCACAATAAACTGCGTGTGTGTTGTCAGTTTATGTAAATAGCGGGCAAAACGGCCCACATTGGAATCGTCCAGCGCCGCCTCGATCTCGTCCAGAAGACAGAACGGAGACGGTTTTAAATTCTGTATGGCAAAAAGCAGGGCGATCGCCGTCAGGGATTTTTCTCCGCCGGACATCTGCATCATGTTCTGAAGCTTTTTTCCCGGAGGCTGCGCGACAATCCGGATGCCGCACTCTAAAATATCCTCGTCCTCGACCAGGGAAAGCGTCCCCTTTCCGCCGCCAAACAATTCCTTAAACACTTTGTCAAATTCCTGCTGAATCTCTGCAAATTTTTCTAGAAACTGCCTGCGCATGCCGGTATCCAGTTCTTCAATAATACCGGTCAATGTCTGTTCCGCTTCGACCAGATCATCGTGCTGCGTTTTTAAAAACGTATACCGCTCCGAGATCTCCCGGTAATCCTCAATCGCATTGACATTGACATCCCCGAGGCCTCTGATTTCCTCGCGAATGGCGGCAATCTGCTTTTTCAGGACGGAAAGATCGGCGTATGCCTCCGTGCGCAGCTCCATCGCGGCGTGCAGGGTCAGCTCGTATTCCTCCCACATATAATTATTCTGCTGTTCATGGATTTCATTTAGTTTTTCCCGCTGATTGTTCAGGCGGAACAATTCCTTGTCGAGATCCGCGGTCTGTTTCGCGATTTCCTCCCGCTTCTGGAAAAAGCCTTTATACTCCGTCTGCATTTCCTCCCGGCGGGCTGTCTTCTGCTTCCATTCCTCTTCCAGCCTCATGCAGGCCGCCTCCGACTGCCGGATCTCCTCCTTCAGCGTCTCAATGTCGCCGCGCTTCGTTCCGGCGTCCTTAAGCGCTTCTTCAGCCTCGGCCGCAAACTCTTCCCGCTCCTGTTCATAGCGGCGGATCTCTCCGTTCAGACGTTCCAGATTGACCCCTGCAAACTCTGCTTTCTGGCGGATCTCTGCTTCTGCAAGCTGCGCCGCCTGCACTTCTCTCTGCGCCTGTACTTCCTTCGCCGAGGCGCTCTGAAGCGCAGCCTCCAGAGCGCGGTTCCTGTCTTCAATCTCCCGCTCCCGCTCCTCTGATTCCGCAATCTCCCGTGCAATCCGTTCCTTACTTTCCTTGATCTCCTGAATCTGCCCTTCCATCTCGGCGCTCTCGGAGCGAAGGCCTGCATAAAGGCTCTCGCTCTCACTCTGCTGCTCCGCAGCGCGCTCCACGTTCATCTGCGCCGTATTCTGCAGAATATACTGTTCCTGCAGGGCCGCCTTATTCTTTTCGGCGTCATCCGCCAGAAGGCTCTGCGCCGTCCGGATATCCTCGAGACGGCCTTTCAATTCCCTGACCTCTTCCTCAAGCTTTGCGACCGTCTGCTCCAGTTCCTCAATCTCACGCCTGCGCGCCAGCAGATTGCTGCTGTTGCGGAAAGCGCCTCCGGTCATCGAACCGCCGGGGCTTAAATGCTCTCCTTCCAGCGTCACGACATGAAAAGAATAGCGGTATTTTTTTGCCAGACAGACCGCGCTGTCGATATTGTCCGTCACAACGGTCCTTCCAAGCAGATACCCGGTCACTCCCTCATATTCTGGCTCCGTCCTCACCAGGCTGCTCGCAAGGCCCAGCACCCCCGGCTCGTGAAGCGCCTCCGTATTTCGGAAACCGCCTCTGCCGTTCACGCTGGTCAGCGGCAGAAACGTCGCCCTTCCGTATTTATTTTGTTTCAGAAAGGAAATCATTCTCTTGGCTGTTTCCTCATCCCTGGTGACGATATTCTGGATGCTTCCGCCCAACGCCGTCTCAATGGCGATTTCATATCTTTTTTCTACCTGAATCAGATCCGACACAACGCCGATCAGACCGGTATCCCGAGACTTTTGCTCCATCACGCGGCGGATGCTTCCGCCGTATCCGTCGTAACGCTCCGCGATATTTTTTAAGGACTCCAGCCTCGACTGCTCTCTGTGAAATCCGGTGACGGTCTGTTCAAGCTTCATGTCTGTCTCCGCCGCTTTCCGCTTCCACTCCCTTAATTTTTCCTCCGTCTCCCTGCCGCTTTTTCTCAATTCCGCAATCACGGCATTGACATCGGCCAGCGCCTTCTTATATTCCGCCAGCTCCGCCTCCAGGTTTTCCTCCTCGCTCCTGTGATCCAGAAGCCTCCTCGTCAGCTGCGCCCTGCGGATGTTCAGCTGCTCTGACATGGTGTCATATCTCTGCTGCCTCGCCCGGATGGATGCCTTGCTGTTTAACAGGGCGATCAGCTCGTTCTTTCCATTTTCGATCCCCTCACTGCAACGGGAAATCTCCTGCTGTAACACGTCAAGGCGCGCTGCAGCCGCATTCTTTTCCGCCTCCGCCCCGGCAAGCCTGTCTTTCTGCTCCTGCATTTCCTTCTCACACGCCTCGCGTGAACGAAGCCTCTCTCCCCGCTCCCGCTCAATCGCGGCAAGACGGCTCTTAAGGTGCTCGTCCGTCAGCTCCGCCGAATGAATCTGCTCGTTGAGCACATTGATCCGGCCTTCCAGTTTTCCCCGGCGCACCGCTTCCTCATTCAGCTCATCCCTGATGGAACCCGTCTCCTGGTCCATGGCTTCCATGTCGGCTTCCATCTTCTCATACGCCGCTCTGACATGTTCATACGCCGCGTTGGACTCCTTTAACTCCCGGTCCGCAATGGCATATTTATCTTCCACTGCCTTAAGCTCCGCCTCAATGCGCTCCGCCTCAAGAAGAAAAAGATTCACATCGCATGTCTTAAGTTCTTCTTTCTTCTTTAAATAAATGCGGGCCTTTTCCGCCTGGCGTTCCAACGGACCGACCTGGCGTTCCAGTTCGGCTAAAATATCGTTGACACGGACCAGGTTTTCACGCTCATTTTCCAGCTTTTTCTGCGCCGCCGCCTTCCTTTTTTTATATTTGACAATCCCGGCGGCCTCGTCGAAAAGCTCCCTGCGCTCTTCCGGTTTGCCGTTTAAGATCCGCTCGATCTGCCCCTGCCCGATAATGGAATATCCCTCTTTGCCGATTCCGGTATCATAAAAAAGCTCCGTCACGTCTTTCAGACGGCAGGAACTGCCGTTGAGCAGATACTCGCTCTCACCGGAACGATAGACACGGCGTGCCACCGTCACTTCCTCAAAATCGACGGCCAGCTTGTGATCGGCATTGTCCATGGTAATTGCCACGTATGCATAGCTAAGCGGCTTCCGATTCTCCGTCCCGGCAAAAATCACATCCTGCATGCTGGCGCCGCGGAGCTGCTTTGCACTCTGCTCGCCCAAAACCCAGCGGACGGCATCCGCGACGTTGCTCTTGCCGCTGCCGTTCGGCCCTACAATGCCCGTGATTCCATTATGAAAATCAAATACGATTTTATTTGCAAACGACTTAAACCCCTGGACTTCGATGCTTTTTAAATACAATTGTATATTCTCCCGCCTCTCATGCAAACCTCCCGCACGCCTGTTTCCCGGAACTTTATTTTAACGGCGGCACCGGCCCGAGCAGCAGCAGGGCCTCGTAGGCCGCCTCCTGCTCCGCCGCTTTTTTCGTATGCCCGCTGCCCCTTCCGACGACACGCTCGCCAATGCGCGCTTCCACTTTAAAACTTTTATCGTGATCGGGCCCCTCCTCCGACAGAAGGACATAGTGCAGCGTCTCCTCATATCCGCCCTGCACAACCTCCTGCAGGATGGTTTTGCTGTCGTAAAACAATTTTTTATGTTCGATATCTGTCAGTATAAAACGCCGGATAAACTTCTTTGCAGGCTCAAATCCTCCGTCCAGATAAATGGCGCCGATCACGGCCTCCATGGCATCGGACAGGATGGATTTCCGGTTCCTTCCGCCTGTGTGTTCCTCGCCTTTTCCCAGGAGCAGATAGTCTCCGAGATTCAGCTCCTTTGTGCAGAGCGCCAGCGTAGGTTCGCAGACAATGCTGGCCCTTAATTTCGTCAGATCTCCCTCCGGCAGTTTGGGATAATTTTCATATAAAAACTCGCTGGATGCAACTTCCAGAACCGCATCCCCCAGAAATTCCAGCCGTTCATTGTCCGAAAGCTTCTTCATATGTTTCTCGTTCGCATAGGAACTGTGCGTGAGCGCCTGACGCAGCAGTCCCTGCTGCCGGAACTCATACCCGATGGCTTCTTCCAGTTCTTTTAATTGTACCACAAAATCCTCCCTGTTCCCGGAACAAACGTTCCGATGAAAGGCGTGTACAAACGTCATTTCCCGCAGGCTTCCTCTCCGATTTACACGCAATATCTGCAAAAATCACATGTGTGCCCCCGATACATACCCGTACCGCCTTCCGGCACACAAAATCTGACGTGAAATGGAGCGGCATACTGCGGGAATCAATGTCTGGACACGCCCTGAAGTATAACCCTCTTTTTCTATAACTCTGTCGGCATTTACGCATTTAACGCATTCTTGATCTCTTCCACTGCATCGGAAACAGTCACGATATGCTCTGCCTCTTCGTTCGCAATCTCAATATCAAACTCTTCCTCGATTCCCATGATAATCTGGAAAATATCCAGAGAGTCCGCTCCAAGATCATCCACAAAAGTCGTATCCATTGAGATCTCTTCTTCATCCACATTTAACACTTCCGCGATAATTTTTTTCAGTTTTTCAAATTCCATGCCTACATCCCTTCCTGTTCCGCTGAACTTATAATATTTTTTCGAATTTTCCCATTGATGTCCTGTTCTTTAAATGTCACACACTGAAAAATGGAATTGGTGATTTCACCTGCTTTTGCGCTCCCATGTGTCTTTACTACCAGCCCGGTAAGTCCCAGCAGCGGCGCCCCGCCATACTGTGTGGCATCAAATGCCCTGAGCGTCGATTTCAGCGCGGGCAGCGCAAGCGCGGCGCCGATTTTACTCCTCGTCGTACTCATCATGCCTTTTTTGATCACATCCACCAGCGTGGCGCTCAGGCCCTCATAGAGCTTTAAAATCACATTTCCGACAAACGCTTCACAGACAATGACGTCCGCCGCGCCGCGCGGTATCTCCCTCGCCTCGATACTCCCCACAAAATGAATACCGCTGCACTCTTTCAGCAGCGGAAAGGTTTCCTTTACCAGCGCGTTTCCCTTTTCCTCTTCGGCGCCGATATTGACAATCGCTACGCGCGGGCGCGTGATTCCGACTACATTTTCCATATAAATGGAACCCATTCTTGCAAACTGAACCAGATGCGAAGGGCGCGCGTCCACGTTTGCGCCGCAGTCAATCAGCAGCGAAACCCCCTTCTCCGTGGGAATCAGCGGTGCAAGCGGCGGCCGCTCAATCCCCTTGATGCGCCCGACAATGACCTGCCCGCCCACCAGAACCGCTCCGGAACTACCGGCAGACACAAACGCGTCCGCCTCTTTTTGCCTGACCAGATTCATTCCCACAACGATGGACGACTTCTTTTTTTTACGGATGGCACTGACCGGCGGCTCCGCCGTCTCGATCACCTCCTGTGCATGCACCACTGAAATCTGCTCCCGTGGATACGTATACTTCGCGAGCTCCGCACGAATGACCTCTTCCCGTCCCGTGAGGAATATTTCGATATCGCCTCTGGCATTGACCGCATCAACTGCCCCTTTTACCTGCTCCGCCGGAGCATTGTCCCCGCCCATCGCGTCCAGGACGACTCTTACCCTCCGAAGGCCGTCCAGAGACGCGCCTTCCTGCCGGCTGCTTTGTTCCATATCCATTCTCCATTCTGCCGCGTTTTCGGGTATCCCCGTCACGTCTATAAAAAAATATACTATAAGTCTTTCTATAAATCAATATGTAAAAACTCTGTTTCTGATTCGTTGCCGTTCACGCCGCATCACGCGGCATATAACGCACTTTTTGCGAACGCCGTATTAATTACCCTAATTATAATATTCGCGATTACGCTCTTCCTCTTCGGCCAGGTCCTCCGCCGTCATATACTTCTTGAAAATCCTCTCCAGAATCTGATTTAAGAGCATCGCATAGACCGCCGGAACAATCAGGATCAACGGAAAAATCACATAGACCGCCAGGCAGGATACAACCGCCAGCACCAGCATAAGAAGCGTCCAGGGCAGATGCACGATCGCCATAAACGCAGAGTTTTTCAATGTCTGCCGAAAACTGTTCTCAAAACGGGCGATATAGGAAAAAACATATCCCGCCCACACCAGAACCAGAAAGAATAATACCAGGAACACAATGGAAAGAATCCCCGTATTCTGTCCGGTCTCCGCAAGCTGGCGCATAAAGGCGCTGTCAATGGCCATGACTGCCAGCGCGGCAAGCACGATAAGCCATGCCAGCGTGGCCTGTTTGAAATTAACGCGGAAGGCATGCCAGTATTCGCTCCACAGATATCCCCTGCCGTGCCGGATGACTTTATTGATCGTATAATAGACCGCCGTCGACGCCGCTCCCACCGTCACCACCGGAATACAGCAGAGCAGCCAGAGCATGCTCAGCGTGATACAGTCCACCGCCTTCCCGACAGACTGAAACAGCTTATTATCCAGATTAAAAAAAGATCCCATTCGCGCTCCTTTCCTCATAAACGACAAAGCCGGCAACCCCGCGGCAAATCGGGCAGGGAAGAGTCATTTTCCCCTGCGCATAAAATGAAAGGGAGTGTTTTTTCAAACACTCCCCATTCAGGGCATTCTGATTAATCCTGCGGGATAATCTCTTTTTTGTTGTATGAACCGCAGTTCTTGCACACTCTGTGCGGCATCATCAACTCTCCGCATTTGCTGCACTTTACAAGTGTCGGCGCAGTCATTTTCCAGTTTGCTCTTCTTTTATCTCTTCTTCCCTTGGAAGATTTATTCTTAGGACAGATCGACATTTTCTCACACCTCCTTAAATTTATTAAAAATATCCTGGATTGAAGCCATCCTTGGATCCGGCACCGTCCTCTGACAGCCGCAGTCTCCCTCGTTCAGATCTGCTCCGCACACCCTGCAGATTCCTTTGCAGTCTTCCCTGCACAGAACCTTCATCGGCCAGTTCATCAGAATCTCTCCGTAAACCAGCCTGTCCGTGTCCAGACCCGACCCTTCCAGATACACGGTATCCTCCGGCTCTTCTCCTGCGACCCCGGACGCCTCTATCGTCAGCTCCTTGTCAATCGGGATCCGCAGTCCTGTCACGACTTCCTTCAGACAGCGGCTGCACGGAATCCCTACGTCAAGGTCAGCTTCGCCGTGAATCAGCAGACTCTTATTTTCCCGATTTACAATCTGAAGCTCCACCGGCGACTTCCGGATAATCGGAAACTTTCCCAGCCTTGATTCAAATGACGTCAGTCCGACCGGAACCTCCAGCGCCCTCTCCGTATTCCCGGAGGATATGATGTCCGAAATATCTATCAGCATGGCTCTCTCCCAAATCCCTGATACAGGCAAATCCTGCTATCGGTCTTTTCATACCTAAATGATTATAGCCAAACGCCATAAGTTTGTCAACAATTTTTTACCTATTTCACCAGCGCAACCGTCTCCCGCGCGATGGCAAGCTCTTCGTTTGTCGGGATCACACACACCTTCACCTTCGAATCCGGCGTGGATATCAGCTTTTCCTCCCCGCGCACTTTGTTCGCCTCCGCGTCCACGGCAATCCCGAGATAGCCGAGATAGGCAAGAATCTTGCCGCGCACAAGCTCCGTGTTCTCGCCGATACCGGCCGTAAACGCAATCGCGTCCACACCGTTCATGGCCGCCGCGTAAGAGCCGATGTATTTTGCAACGCGGTAAGAAAACACTTCGATGGCATTGACGGCGAGCTCATTCCCCTCGTGATATCCCGCCTCCAGATCGCGGAAATCACTTGAAAGTCTGGACAGGCCCTGCACGCCCGATTTTTTATTCAGAACGTTCATAAGCCCCTCTATATCAAGTCCCTCTTTCTTTGCGATAAATTCCATGATCGCGGGATCAATATCGCCGGAGCGCGTTCCCATTACAAGCCCCTCCAGCGGCGTGAGACCCATGGAAGTGTCCACACATTTCCCGTCTTTTACCGCACTGACAGACGCGCCGTTCCCAAGATGCGCCACAATGATCTTTGACGCGTTCTTCTCAAGCCCCAGAAACTCCGCCGTGCGCGCAGACACAAAGCTATGGCTCGTCCCGTGGAAACCGTATCTTCTGACTTTATATTTCTCATAATACTCATATGGAAGCCCATAAAGATATGCTTTTTTCGGCATCGTCTGATGAAACGCCGTATCAAACACGCCCACCATCGGCACCTCGGGCATCAGCTCCCTGCACGCGTTGATTCCGATCAGATTCGCCGGATTGTGAAGCGGTGCAAGCTCACTGCACTCCTCAATCGCCGCAAGGACATCGGGTGTCAGCAGCGTGGAAGAAGCAAACTTCTCGCCGCCGTGCACGACGCGATGACCGACCGCATCAATCTCGGCCAGGCTTTCGATCGCTCCCGTTTTTTCGTTGACAAGCGCGTCGAGCACCATCTGAATCGCCTGTTTGTGTGTGGGCATGCCCGCCTCCGTGATCTCCTTGTCCAGGCCGCTCTTCTGGTATACAAGCCTGCCGTCGATCCCGATCCTCTCGCACAACCCCTTGGCCAGCACGGCTTCACTCTCTGAATCGATGAGCTGATACTTTAACGATGAGCTTCCACAGTTAATGACTAATACATTCATAGTTTTTCCCTCCATTTATACCACATTTCTTTCAGTATACGTCAGGATAAACTTGAATACAAGTGAATTTTAAACGGATCTGCCTCTTTTTATCCCAAACCCCGCCCGCGCGCCGCAACGCCGGAACAGCGCCGATTGCGCATTGACAGCGGCCCCCCGAAATGTTATTCTAATTTTATACAATCTTAATAAAGTTGCGGCTTTTCTATTTACTATCAAAGTGTATAGGATACTTCAATCCGGAGTCCGCGCTTTTGCTGCGGACTCCTGCCGGCAGGCCGGATTGCCAGTACCGGCGGCGATTGCGGGAGCACCAGGTGCGCAACAGGATTTTTTGTTCCAGCTCCAGAAAATGGCAGAAAAAAAAGCAGGAGGCCAAAGATGAAAAAGGCACAAAAACCAAATCCCAAAGCAACAGGGACTGGAAAAAACCAGATCCCGGACCAGACGCTGCAAAAACATCTGGTTTCACAGGTCACACGTCTGTTTCTGATTTTAGTAATCACACTGATTGTGGTATCGGGGGTGTTTATGTATATCAGTAATATGAACACACTGCGCGAAATGGCGGATGTGGCGCTGAATTCAACCTCTTCAGCAGTGGAACAGACACTGCACACCCTGGAAGTAAACGCGATGAATGTAGCCGCCCTGGAAACCATCCGGGATACCAGCGCCTCCAAAGAAGAAAAGCTGAGGGCGATGGAAGGCGTCCGGTCACAGAATCACTACGACGAAGTCGGTTTTGTGGAATTAAACGGTCAGGGCTACTCCAATTACGGCGACTTTGACTTTAACGACCAGCTCCACTTCCAGTCGACGTCAAAAGGTGACGTCTTCGTAGGCGAACCGATCATAAACCGCCTCAACGGAGATATTATCATAATCTCGGGCGCCCCTGTTTACAATGACGACAAGATTGTCGGCACTGTCTATATCGTCGACCTGGTCGCATCTGTGAATGACAAAATCGGCGAGATCACATTCGGAAAAACAGGACACGCCTATATTATTAATAAGGAAGGAACCGTCATTTTCCACAGGGACCAGCAAAAAATTGCGGAACAGTCAAATGCCATTTCACAACAGGAAACGGACCGGAAAAGCGCCTCGCTGGCAAAGGCGACCAAAAAAATCCTCTCCAGCACCGAAAGCGGCACGATTACTTACCGACAGAACGGCAAAACCATGTTTGCGGCGTATTGTCCGGTAACAGGCCACGGGGACTGGCGCCTGATTATCACAGCGCCGAACAGTGAATTTACATCCATGGTCCTTATTTCCATGATTGTCAACAGCGTGATCGGCATTCTCCTTCTGGCTTTCACCATCTCACTGATGAAGCGCCTGATCAAAGACATCATTTATCCGGTTGACTCTGTCACAAAACGTCTGGTAAAACTGGCTGAAGGCGATCTGAAAACACCTGTCGAGGTAATAGAGACCGGGGACGAGCTTGCCATTCTTTCCAGCAACCTGAATAATACCATCCAGAGCCTGAACCTGTATATTTCCGATATTACCAGGGTGCTCTCACAGTTATCTGACGGAAATCTGGACATACATACAGAAGCAGATTTTACCGGAGATTTCGTCAGCCTGAAGGATTCGATCAATACCATTATCGGTTCTCTCAATGAGACAATGACGCAGATGAACAGCGCCGCGGATCTTGTGGCGGATCACTCGGACGGCACATCACAGGGAGCCAAAAACCTGGCGGACAGCACAACCGATCAGGCAAGCGTCCTGGAAGAACTGGCCGCGAGCATCATGAGTGTTTCCGACCAGGTAAAGATTACGGCCGACAATGCCGTCAGGGCAAACCAGCGTTCCCTTGAAGCGGAGAAAAATGTTGAAGTCTGCAACCGGCAGATGCAGTCCATGATCAATGCAATGGCAGATATCAAAGCCGGTTCCGCAAAAATCGGCGACATTATCAAAAATATCGAAGATATTGCAGAGCAGACCAACCTCCTGTCCCTGAACGCGGCAATAGAGGCCGCACGCGCCGGAGAGGCCGGAAGAGGCTTTTCCGTCGTCGCAGAAGAGGTGCGCAGCCTTGCGGAGGAGAGCGCAAAAGCGGCGCAGAACACCGCAAAACTGATTATTAAATCCATTGAGACTGTAGAAAACGGGACAAGCATCGTCAACGAGACGGCTACCTCCCTCACGCAGGTCGTAGAAAATACCAGCGAGGTGACCAGCATTATCGCTGAGATCGCAGAAGCCGCAAAGGAACAGGCGGCTGAAATCGAACAGATTAACATCGGATTTGAACAGATGTCGCAGGCGGTCACGACAAACTCCATGACCGCACAGGACAGCGCGTCCTCCAGCGAGGAACTGGCAGCACAGGCCAGAAATCTCAAAGACTTGATCGGCCGCTTTTCATTAAAAGACAACTGATGCATTTTGCCGGATCCGGCCGAATCAGAAAAAGCCAGGGAAATGCCCTGGCTTTTTTCTTTGCCCATACTCTTTTTATTGAAACCGCTCTCTACCTCCCCCGCCCTCCGTTTCCCTTTCTGTACCGTCGGATCTGATCCTGTATCAGCGTGTAATCACGCTCAAACAGTTCCTCGCTTATCTGCCGGTGCAGAAGCTCTGCAGGTACCGTCCCGGCAAGCTTATCCCGGACAAAATCCTTACTCTTCTGCCGGTATGCGGGAAGCCCGTTCTTCTTCTGAATTAAGGCAAGCTCCGGCCGCCAGAGCAGGTCGAGCTTCTTTCTGATCTCCGCGTTCGGGTTCGCTTTCATCTCCCGCACCACGTAAAAATCAAGCGTATCCCCCATCAGCTCCACCGAGACAATCCCCCACGTTCCGGGCACGTGCTCCCCGGCGTGGAGAGCGTGGGTTGAGCCGACCACAATCATATTGGCGTCAAAATAGCGCTCGTAATCCTTTATCTGGCGCGCCAGCCGCGCGTAAGTGTCGGCGTCGCTTTTGATCTCAATTCCGACCAGCCGCTCCGGCATCACCATCACCACATCCGCCCTCGACCGCCCCATTGTCTTTTCTTCAATCACGCGTATCTTTCCGTAGCGCTCTTCCAGAAAGTCGAAGAGCGGCTCACGGATCTCCCTGTCTTTTACCATCTTCGTCCCCGCCGTATTCCTCAGACAACTCTGCCTCTGTCTCACACAGTATCCGAATGAGTACCCTGTTTTATCCATTTTGTGAATACCGGATCTTCTCCCTGAAATCAATATAACAGGCCGGATAGTCCTCTTCCGGTATTTTTCGTCTGATCAGCCCGAATACCCGCTCCTCATGGGTCGATATAATCAGCTGGCGATCCGTATTTTCCAGAATATTGCGCAGCAGATCCACAAATCCCACAATATTCATCTCGTCAAAATGACCGATCGGATCGTCGATAAAAATACTTTTCAGCGGCACATCTTCCATCTGAAGGGCACGCCCCAGAAAAATTGCAAACGCCACAACATTCAGCTGGGCCGTACTAAGAAACCAGGCCGGCGGATACGTCTTTTGGTCTTCCCCGACCACGCCAAAGGAAAGCCCCGGCTGCTCCTTCTCATCAAAGGAAAACTCTGCGACCAGACGCTTTAATTTTTCATGCGGTTCCAGCTTTTCATAGATTTCCCCCATCCGGTATCTCTCAAGAAAATCCGCCATCTCCTCCTCTATTTTGATCTTCGCCAGGCGATAGCACTCCCTGGCTTCGCGCTGTCTTCTCTCCGCAGCCTCATACGCTTCTTTCGCTTTTTCAATCTGGCCGGATACTTCGGCCCACCGCCGGAAATAGTTTTCGGCCTCTTTGTTGTATTTCAGCTTTCCCAGAGCCTCCATACACCTTTCGGCCTCTTCCTTTTCTTTCAAAAGCGCCTGCTTTCTCTCCTCAGCTTTCGTGTCAAAATCAACGGCGGAAAATCCCTCCTCTCCCGGAAGCTCCGCCGCCAGGCCTTCTTCCACGCGTTTTCTCACAAACGCCGCTTTCCTTTTGGCCTCTTCCTGTCTGCTCTGTGCCTGCGCGCATTTCTTTTCATAGTCCGCTTCCAGGGAAACCGGAACATCCTGCAGTTCCCGCAATTGTCTGCTGCATTCCGCATATCGTTTTTCCAGATTTTCAGATTCAATCGTCAGCGTGCGTATCCGGTCTTCCAGCGCGGCATATGCCCGGGATTTTATGATCGCTTCCGCCTCCCGCATCCTGGCATAATCCTCTGCCGACTGTTTCTCCATGCGCAAAATCAGATCGTCCGTATCCTCCAATGCCTTCTGCAAAACTATGATCTGTCCCTCGCCGTCTGCTTTCTGCCGCGCATTTTTTTCCGCCTCTTCTCTTGTCTCTGCGATCTCTTTATCCAGCTTCGCATTCCACAGTTCGCGCCAGCTCGCAATGCCCTTCCCCTGATATATTACGAAAATGCCCCTTTCCTGATCCTGCTTTTGTATTTCCCATTCACGCTCATCTAATGCCTCATACTCTTTTTCAATATTTTCTTTCTCCGTTTCCTTTTTCGAAAGGCTCTTCTGATACGCCGCTCTTTTTTCCCGCAACCAGTCGGCCAGCTTTTCCAGACGCAGATGATATCTGCTGATTTCCTCTTCAATACGTTTCCCTGTCTCCGAGAGCTCTGTTTCCAGTTTCTGCTTTTCACTGACTCTGTCTGCCCCTTCTCCGGAAGTAACACGGTATGTATGGGCCAGAAGATCCTGTACATCCGCAAACGGCGTCTGGCAGACCGGACAGCAGAAAAGCGCACGTTCCCCGATCAGCGCCCTGCTCTCCGCCACAAGCTTTCTGACACGCTCTTCCGCCTGCTCTTCCGCCGCAATCTGCTGCGTAACACACGACAGCTTCTCTTCCAGACCGTGATATTTTTTCACAAGTCCGACAAGCCCGGCACTGATCTGCCCTAATTGTGCGTCTGCGTCTTCCCATACGGCCGCGTTCCCTTTTCCGTATCGCTCCTCTGCCTTTTTTAAGCTTTCAATTCTGCATTCTTCCAGCTCTGACAGTCCGCGTTCACACTTCCTGATCTGCTCGCCCAGACCGGAAATCTGCACATCGCAGTCCGCCTTCTGCGCGGCAAGCTTCTCCTGCTTCCTGCGATTTTCTGCCAGTTCCTCTGCATGCGCAAGAACAAGCCTGTACTCCCGTTCCTCACCGCGCTCCTTTTCCCTCCGGATAACTTCCAGCGCAAGTCTCTCTCCCTCCCTCTCCAGAGAGAAAACACGTTCCTTCTGAGCTGACAACATCTCTGCGATCTCTCCCCGCCGCTTTCCTGCATCCGGGTACCGCGCCGCATCCGCGTACCACCCTTCCCCTTTCTCATACACAAACCGGGTCTGCCTTATCTCATGTCCCAGCTTTTCCAGCCTGCTTTTCTGCTCCTCGCTCTGCCGCAGCAGTCTGCTTTTCCGACGGCACTGCGTCAGAAACATCTCCGCCGTCTTCTGCTCTGCCGCTGCTTTCTTTTCTTCCTTCAGAAGGCTGCGGTATGTATCCATGTCACGCCGTATGTCCCGGTCAAGATATGCCGACTTTTCTTCCGCCGATCTGATCTGCTTTTCATAAACGTCCGACTGGCTGTCCACCAGATTGATCCACTCCAGATAACCGTCTGCAGAGATCGTTGAAAAATCCGGTTCTTCAATGAATGTGCTGCCGGAAATCCCGCGAAAATGCTTCACATTCTGCTCAAGCTTCTGCACAAAATCCCTGCTCTTTTTCAGCTCATCGTACTCTTTCTGCTTCTTGATATATGCATCCCTCATCTCCCCACACTGTTTTTCTTCCGCCCGCTTCCGCCCGTATACTTCCTCAAACGCCTTCCGTTTTTCCCCGCCAGCATCCCACAGGCCGCCCCATTCCTTATACAGCGCCGTCGGCTTCATACCCGCTATAAAGCCGTCTATTTTACTGTGCGGCAGGATCAGATTTCCCCAGATATCACACTTCTTATCGGAAAGGTACCGCCGCAAAGGATTCTTTTCCGACCACTGTACCTTTCCCGCGCCGTAATCCCGCTTTGTCTGATGATTGATCTTAGAGACCGTGCGCTCCACCCAGCCGCTGTCCTGCTGGCAGATTTTCACATATGCCGGTTCCCCCTCCCTGGCCTCCGTATTTCTCAGGACTTCCCTTCCATCCGTATTTTTATCGGCAATCTGCGCAAAACGCCCGACCGAACCGGACAGTCCCCATTCAATCCCGTCAAAAAAACTTGTCTTTCCCATCCCGTTGGGCGCAAAAAGGACAACCAGGCGTGCCGGTTCCCCGCCCCGGACAAAATCAAAAATCTTTTTTCCCTTATAAACTCTGAAATTCTGAAACTCCACTCTGGTTATCATCGGATGATCCGACTTCGGAACCACAAACTCAAAGGAAAAGATCTTTTTCTCCGCAATACTGAGTCTCTCTTCCACAGATAACACATCTCTCACAGGCACGACAAACTTCCGTGAAGAATACGTGTTATCCTCGATTTCTTTTATCAGTTCTTTTTTCACCGCGCCTTCCACAAAAAACCAGACGTAAAAATTACTCCGCTCCAGCAGGCCCGGCACCTCACTCTGTACATAAACCGCAATGCCATCGATTACCTTTTTCCAGTTTTCCTCCAGTTCCC
The DNA here is from genome assembly GCA_947384095.1 of uncultured Roseburia sp. Taxonomy (GTDB): domain Bacteria; phylum Bacillota; class Clostridia; order Lachnospirales; family Lachnospiraceae; genus Roseburia. The sequence continues at coordinate 17,426 of CANDFU010000003.1, forward strand.
GCTGGCTCTCCATCCCCCAGAAAAAAATGTGCGCATAACCGGTCCCTCCCGTCTTCAGCTTCCATCGGTAATACCCTTCGATCCGGCCGCCCGCAGCCTCCTTCAGTTCGTCCGGCATCACGCCCTCACTCCAGTTATCCCCATACATCATGAAAAACCGCCTCCATCTTTTCCTTCAGCTCTTCCTCCGTCCCGCAGTCGTCCAGCCGGTCCGCCAGCTCTCTGACATGAATGATTCCGTAATCCTTTTCCTTCAGCTCACCGTCCAGCAGATCATATGCTGCCTGCCTGTCATAATTTTTATATCTGCTGCTTTCCCCCTCCGCAATATCCTTTATAATTCTCTGAAAATTTTTCCTTGGAAAAAACCTCTTTGTTCCCGGCCGTTCCCTGCTCTGCCAGATCAGAATCGCATCTCCCGGGATCTGTTCTCCCAGAATCTTATGGCTGGCTGCGGCGCTCACCACGGACGAAAGATCGGCCTGTCCGTTCCCCTCGGAACAGATATACTCGATTGACAGCCGTCTGCCATCCTTTGAAATATAGTATGCGTTCCCCGCGTCGCCGTGCAGAATTTTTCCCGCAAGCAGAGGCCAGGCACGGCCGCACCAGTAATGCTTACACTTCTTTCTGTTTCCGTCACAGACGGGGATGTCATATAACGGCTCTCCCGCAAGCATCCCCTGCGGCGTATACTCCCGTTCAATCTGTCGCAGATGCGCGCGGATGAGGCTTCTGGACGCCGCCTGCAGCTCATTGAAATTCTGATCCTGCAGTTCCATCATCCTGCCGCGGTAGAAGCTTTCCGGCGGCAGCCCTTCCGCATATTCCTCCATCGTCTCCCAGCCGGCTTCTTTCAGTCTTTCCGATATCTGCGTACCTCCGACGACGCGAAAATGCCCGTATCCTTCCCCGGACATGCAGGAGACAACAATGCCGATAAAAACCGGGCTGTCGCGGTATAACGCGATCAGTCCCGTGCCGGAAAACCCTCTCATCGCCTCGTCAAACCGTTCCGTATGGATGTTACGGGCTTTGCAGGCAGCCAGTCTGGTCCCTGCATCCCATCCCAGACAGTCGCCCCACAGTTCCTCATAATATTTTTTCCGATCGGGAAACCCGGCTCCGCCAAACGTAAGGTCCCGGACGATTTTTTCTTCGGAGAGCCGGTCGATCTTCTCCGGAAAGCCGACGTTCCCCTGCGCGAAATCCGCCCTCTTTATCCTGAATGCCGCAATATCCCTGTTTCTGTCCCGAAATCCGTCATCCTCCAATTGATCACACAGTTCCTCCGTCAGCTCGTCCTCTTCATACAGCGTACACAATTCAAATTGCAGCGGCGCATAGTCCCGCGAATCTCCCCTGTAATCCATGCGGATCGTATCCCCCTCCGCACATCTCACAAATGCTTTCAGAATGACGTGGCACGCGGAAAGAAAATAGACATACTCCTCTGTCGCCGCATACAAAAAACCCGTTCCCCCGGCACAATACTTCGTCTCAATCCGCACCGTATATTCATCCGGTCTGCACGTTTTCGCAATCTCTCTGTATCCCTCATCCACCCGAATCACACTCCATCCTTTCATCCGGCCTGCCCGAAAGCCTCCTGCCTTTTTTTCTACCTGCTCACCGCAATCCCGTCCCCGATCTGCTCCGGATTCCTCTCTGTTTTATGAAAATGCAGGTATTTTTCGTCCCCGTCCGCATCCCGTAACACGCAAAGATTCCCCTCTCCCCTCCAGTCCCCCGAATATTTTTCACTCTGCAAGAACG
>CANDFU010000004.1 GCA_947384095.1 uncultured Roseburia sp.
TCTGAGTATGGCCTCGTAATGGTCGTCTGTGGTCCCTGTTTTTGCGTATCGGCGCAGATCTTCCGGCGTCAGCGTCATGCTGAGACTGTAGGCGGCCAGATCGATGATCTCGTCGATGGAGCTGGTGTAGTGGCTGACAAATACATTGACTGCAAACCAATAGACAGCCAGCCAGATGGCAATCAGCAGAGTGATGCCGAAGGTCAGAAAAAGAAGTCCAAATTTTACCCGAAGTCCTGTCTTCATCGCGGTCCTCCTTGGAAAAAAGCAGGTTATGGTACAAAGATGCTTGTGTTTCCGGGATTTGTGATCTGAATAACCCCTGCCCAGGCGCACATAAGTTTACAATTCTGATTTAACGCCGGCTTTCCTCCTACAAGGATGGTGGGCGATCCGGGCATCCAGGGCGCCGGGATGACAGGAAGGCAGGGCATCGGCGTCAGAACGCCGAGCGCCGCCGCAGTGGCCGCCGCGACCTGCGGGTTCGCGAGAGAAGAACACATGCCGAACGGCAGGATATTTTTCATGGGTATGCAATCCATAATCGTTGCCATCGGCGGGCCGCCTGCGAGAACCCTGTTTTCCGGTGTGACGATGAGCGCGGCGGGCGTCATTCCGAAACTACAGGCGCACATGGCTCCTGCGCACACACATAAGGCCATTTTTACAAATCCTCCTTAAAATTCTGATATACTGTTTCGCCTGCTTTGACGGGAAATACGGCTTCTCTCTGCCAGCCGCCTGCCGTCAGACGGCAGTATACGGGAAAACTGGTTTCTGCTCCGTCTGCGGTGAGCGCAATGAAATAGTGGGTTCCAATCGTGTCTGCCTGGTATGTTACCGCAGGGGAGAGAACCGCGTTCATTTTCCGATAGGAGTGCGCCGGCGGCTTTTCCAGATGATAGGCTGCGTTTTCAAAGTCCGCGGGGGCCGTCAGGGTAACCCAGTCTTTTCTTGCCGTATCTTTGTCTGATCCCGCGGCTGTCAGAAGATAAGTTCTTCCGCTAAGGTTCTTTCTGGTTTCCTGGAATACGGTGAGGATCGGATCTCCTGCATTGCAGTCAAGGCGCAGTCTCAAGGTATTTTTTGTGCCGGCGGCTGCGGCAAGGAGAGTGGCGCCTTGCGGCATTTCTCCCTCCAGATAAGCAGTGCCGGAAGGAAAGGGGTGTGCCCGGGACGGTAGAACGCGGATGGTCTGCACGGGGTTACTTTCAGGAAGTGCAGAGACGTCGACAAGGATGGTCTGCCGTTGATAACGCTCCCCCTGCAGTGTCGCATGGACGAATGCTGTGTGTAATTTTGGAAATACCCAGAAGCCGTCCGGTTTTATGACTGGACGCGCGGCTCCGGGTATGGAAATATGGATGTCCGGGCTTTTGATGACGTTTCCCGTAAAGTCGTCCACCGGGAGGAGGACGAGAGGGACGTTTTGTGTCCACTGGTCTTTCATGATGCTATACTTCCTCCAGAGAAAACTGCAGATCGACGGCCCGGGTCACCTGGCGTTCCTTTGCAGATTTGATTGCCACCGGGCCTGCTTCGTAAAAGAGGGACGCCCTGTAGCCTGTTTCCGGCGCACTGAAGATATGCATTTTATCCTCAATTGACAGGTTTTGCAGAGCGACGGAGCAGAGCGCTCCGCCATCCTCCGTTTCATCTGCGCCCGGAAGCCGGATTACGGCATAGTCGTTTAGCACCTGAATAATTTTTCCGAGCATATAATGCTCTTCTCTGGCGCGACAGCTGATATCGCCGTCGGAACGTGCCATGATCATATAAAAAAGATCCACGTAGACGGGGGGATATTTCTGTCGGCTGCTGTCTGTTGTGATCATTGTGTGGCTCCGCAATTGTCCGCATTCCCTGACGTCGTAGAGCCAGACGAGGACATTGTAATCGCTTTTGTCGGACGGGCTGCCCAGTCCGATCTGATCCGCTGTTTTTACTACTCCGGGTACCAGATGTTTTTTTAATAAATTGGTTAAATAAATACCTGTATCTGCAATCGCCGTATATGACATCTCATTCCTCCCTGCTTTCCGGCTGGATTTCCTCCGGCGAAGATTCCTCCCGCACGAAAACACCGTTTTTGTAGATCCCTTCTTCCAGGACAGTCCCGGACGGCCCGTCGTAGGTGATCCCTTTTCCGTTTTTTACACCGAGCAGAAAAGAGCCTTCGTACAGCAATTCGCCGCCCGGGCCATATAGTTTCCCTTCCCCGTCGTAGAAATCCAGGCGGAATCCGCCCTCATAGACCAGAAAATTGGTCTGCGGGTGATAGAGCGCGCCAGTTCCGGATTTTTTTCCCTGGAAAAAAGTGCCCTCGTAAATTAAGTTTCCGGTCGGCCCGTCAAATAATCTGCCGTTTCCGTCATAGTGGTTATCTTTAAATCCGCCCTCATAGATCAGAGAACCGTTTTCATAGTATTTCCCGTCTCCGTTTTTAAGGCCTTCCGCAAACATTCCCTCGTAAGAGATATTTTCACCCATATAAAGCGTTCCGTTTCCGTCATAATGGTTATCTTTAAATCCGCCTTCGTAGATCAGGATACCGCTGATATCTTCATAGAGTTTTCCTTCTCCGGAGTACTGCCCCGCGGCAAACTGGCCTTCGTAGAGAAGCCCTTTTTTTCCGTAAAGCATGCCGCTTCCCTCGTAAAGGCCGTCTGCAAATCCGCCTTCATAGAGAAGGCTTCCGTCCTCGCGGTATTTTTTTCCGTAGCCGTTTAAAACACCGTCCGTCAGCCCGCCGTCATAGCGTGTGCCGTCTTCTTCCGCGATAGTTCCGATTCCCTGGATCAGGCTGCCGTCTTTAAATTCGCCCCGGCATACAACAGTTCCGTCGTGGCCGTAGAGCGTGCCTTCCCCGGAATAGTTTCCTTTTAAAAATCCGCCCTCATAGATGAGCGAGCCGTCACGGTAAAGCTTTCCCTCTCCGGAATATTCGCCTGCGGCAAAGCTTCCCTCGTATTCTGTTTTTCCGTCTTCCCGATAGGATGTTCCGGCGCCGTCAAAAAGCCCTGCGGAGAAGCCTCCTTCGTAGCGAAGACGGCCGCTCTCATAATAGAGGCATCCGTTCCCCTGGTAGTGATTTTGTTCAAAGGTTCCTTTGTATTGTACGGACCCGTCGGGATAGTAGGTCTGCCCGCTGCCGGTATACATTTCCATTTCAAAATTGCCCTCGTAGAGCAGCTTTCCGAAATAATCATAGAGGGTGCCCCGGCCGTTTATCCGCCCGTTGTCAAGCCTCCCCTCGAAAATGACGCGGGAAGTCCCAGGCGCCAGCAGTTTTACTTTTCCGGTGTAGAGATACATCGCGGGAGAATTGACTTCCATTGTCTTTGTAAAAAATTTTGCCTGTGCGGACGGAATCCCCCAACGGACCATCAGGATGGCGCAGACAAGCAGCAGGAGGAGAGAGAGGCTGAGAAACTTTCTGGATACCAGAAAGCGTCCGGCGGGGATGTAATCTTTATCTACGTCCGGTTGTGCCGTAAATTTCTCTTCTGTCTTTTTGCGGATATCCTGCGCCGCCGTATCGATAAATTCTGTGAAGGACAAGGATCTGCGGATGGCATGGAATTTCTTCTTTACAGGCAGAAAAACTGCGCGGGCAGATTTTCGGATGAGGTAGCGCACACTTATTCCGATTCTGGATTTGCGGAAGGCCATATTTAACACCTGCTTTCTTGCTGCTTTTTTCAGCCCATTTCCGGCCGTGGATTGTTTTCCTCCGTGGACTGCGTGTCCTGTAGGGGGCTTTGTAAGGTTTCGTTTTCCGTAGATGGCGCTTCCTGGGGAGGAACCGATTCGGTTTCTTTTTCGCCCGCCCCCATATTTTCCACGGGGGGAAGGGGAGTAATCCTAAGGATTCCGATATTCTGAATCTGGTTTCGCTGTGCGGGCGCGTCTTCCGGAATCAGGCAGACGAAAAGCAGGAGACCCGACAGTGCGCCGACCAGCATCCAGTACAGAACGGCGGGAACGGCGGCGGTATTCTGGATCATTCGGTTCCAGAGGCGTAGCAGAAGTCCGTTTCGAAGTAGTTTTCCTTCGCCCTGTGCGTTTCGCAGGGCGGCGCTCATCTGGCGGAAGGCGCCCAGAAGCGCTGCTTCTCCTGAAAAGGATGCGGCGGTAAGTTTTTTGATAAAGTCTGCAAGTTCCTCGGATGCCTCCTGTTTTAATTCTTAGTGAAACAGGGCCGCAAGGCAGTCCGAAAACCGTTTCTGGACGCCGGGAAACAGATCATCGCCCAAAAGCTCCGGCGTAAAAAGCAAAAAATTGACAGAAAGGCTGCGGGCGGCGCCAACGACGATATTTTTCGGATGCAGCGCCTCATACTGTAAGTAAACCGGAAGGTTTTGGGCAAAAATCTGTTCTGCCAGGGCGCCTGCCAGGACAATTTTTTCTTCTGTGGGAAGCGCTTCTTTTCCTGTTTCAAAAAAAGGTGTTCCGGCGGCATAGTCGGACACGGCCCAGACTGTTCCGTCTCTGATAAAGCTGTCCGTAAAGCTTCCCACAATGCCCCGCCCGTGCAGATCCATGTAAAAGGGCAGAAATTTTTCTGACAGTGTACGGTCTGCGATGCCTGTCACAAGAACGGTTTTTTCATCCGGAGCATTGCTGCAGATACACACGTAGGCCCGAATGGAGGGGCTGGCGTGAAGTTTTTGGACGGCGCGGTACTCCCGGTCGATCGTTTTTAATGTCATCCGGTCACCTGCGTATCCCGGACGACCACGAAGGCGGAGGCGGTGACATCCTGCCAGACGGCGCTTCTGGCGACAATTTCATAGATTCCGGGCGCGTCGGGCGCTGAGTAAATGCCGTTTTCATCGATGGTTCCTCCGCCTGGTTCGCGGACGGACCACACAACCCGTCTGTCTGCCGCCCCGGTAAAAAATACATCAAAGGAGTAGTCTTCCCGCAGGGAGAGATAAACCATATCCGGCCTGATGAATAATTCGCGCTGTCCTGTTTCCTCTTCTTCCTGGCGGGTCTTTACCGCCGTCCAGTGAATGTTGACGCGCCCGGCCGTCGTCGGCCGTGTCAGCTTTAATCCGACTGTAAATGTACCTTCGCTCCGGTCGGCGCGTATGGCAAGATCGCCGTGCACCATGCTTTCTTCTTCAAAAATACCGTAAGCACCGTGGCAGAGATAGCGGTCTTTTTCCCCGCAGGCCATCCGGCAGAATACAAGGATGTCGCCCAGCCCAAGACCGTGCGCCACCGGCTGTGAAAAAAATTTCTGCCCCGTGAGCCCCCCGACGCCGAACTCGATGCTGACGACGCCCTCCGCTGTCCTGAGATGTTCCGTCTCTGCCTGCAGTCCGGTTTCTGTCAGTGTCTCTGGAATGATTTGTTCGGAAATATGTTTCAGGCGGCGCTTAAAACTTTTCAGTTCGTCTTCCGCAGTTTTTTCTCTGATGGAAGAGAGGATATCGCTGCGGATATACTGGCAGAACGGCATCGGTGCCACCTCGTCGATTATGACGGCGTCCCCGGCGCGGATCAGATTGATTCTGGCCAGATAAATATTCTGCCGGTAATTTCCGTTCAGAATTTCCTGCATGGCTTCCGAAAAATAGTTCTGGCTGACAGCCTCCCGGATGCTGCCTGTAATGATTCTGACCGTGTTGTCCGCCCGTACCGGATAGCGTTCCGATCTGGCGCCTTCATGCGCGCCGTCTTCCAGTACATGTTCCCCCGCTTTCAGCCAGAAGCTGCCGTCTCTTAAGGAGACGCTTCCCTCCACATCTTTTACGTCCAGGGCGCGGACGGTGACAGGTATTTCATAGCGCACAGATGTTTCGTGCTGTCCTTCATCAAAAAAAAGTTTTATCCACCTTTTGCGGTCTTTGTTTAAATGTTCGAGCGAGAGTTCATAGCCAAACGAGATCGGCAGTTTTTGTCCCAGATTTTCGACGATGACCCGGAAATCAAATTCGTTTCCGCTTTTTGCATATTTTGGGAAAACCTGGCTGATACGGATGTTGTTTCCCTGGTATACAAGAGTGGCGTCTTCATAATAAGAAAGCGCTCCGGTGTTCGCTGCCGGTTCCTGTCCTGTCAGGTAAATGTGGTATCCCTCGGCGGTTTTATTGTGACAGACCGATTCGCCGTCCGGATCGGGATCCGCTACGTGATAGACCGGATCTTTTTCATATTCGGAATATTCGATGCACAGATACTGGCAGCCGTCCCTTTCGGGGGTATTTGCGGAAAATCCGTCGATCGTGGAGATTTTTTTTAATACCGGTTTTTCCACAAGAATTTCCCGTCCTGTAAAATCAAGGGCCAGTCCTGCTTCCAGCGAGATCGTATCGTCTCCGACGGGCACGACGCCGAGGCCGCAGACGACGCCGCAGCCGTGCATAAAGCGGTTGATCAGTCTGCGCTTATCGTTCATATATTTCTGTTCGGATTCGAAATCGTCGACGCTTAAGAGCTTTCCGTAAAAATACCGGTTTCGTTCATATGGGAAATAGTTCAGATTTTTCATGCCTGTCATCCGCCTTTCTTGTATTTTTTGCTCCGATCACGGAAAAAGGGAGTTCGCTGTGCCCGTCCAGCCTGAGCGTCCGGTAGCGCCCCAGAACGCTGTTGATTCCGAGATAGGAGTGGTGGTCTAAAAGAATGCAGGGCTTTAGCAGGACGATTCTGCACTCCATGTGAGCCGGTTTTGCCGTCCGGGCAATCTGCGCAAGCGCCGCGAGGCTGTTTCCCACATCGTTTTTCCCAGGGCTGGTTAAAAGGGCAAATTCCCACCGATGCCTGGCGTAAAGACGTTTCAGGAGGCGTTCCCGTTTTCTGCCGTCGAAAAACGGACAGATCTGATGGTATTCGACGATAAATACCGATGTTTGCGTGTAGAGGCTGACAAGCTCCTTCAGGCAGGATACGGTTCCGCGGCAGGCGCGGATCCGGCGTGCATGCCCGATCAGATACACAAGCTGTTTTTCATTCCACAGTTCCTTATTTTCGATGGACAGCCAGTCCGCCAGTTTAAGGAGCATGCCGTCCCCTTTTGCAGCCGGGTTTAAAAGTCCGGGAGTGCCTTCGATCTGTTCCGTCATGTCGTCGAAGAATGTCTGAAAAATGCCAAGATAACGCGCCAGAAACGAAGCGCTTTCTCTGTCGGCGGAATATACTTCCGGCAGATAGGAAAGCCACGTCTGTTTTGGAAAATAAATCTGTACGCGACTGATACATGGAATCTGCCCGGCCTGTGTGTTCAGCTCAATTTTAAGCCAGAGATATCGGCCTTCCACGGAATCTTCCGAAGAGAAAAGCAGGATATCTTTTGGGATATTGTATGTGGCCCTGCAAAAACAGGCCAGACTTTCCTCCTTCTGGTTCATCGTAAGACGTTTATCGGAAAGGACTTCCTCCACTGTCACTTCATTTGAGAGAAACAGGCTGTCCGAAGTGTAGACGGCCACGGTGCAGGAGGATTCCCCCGGCATCTCTCCGGTGAGGCACAGCCGGTGCCAGGCCATTCTGCGCTCCCGGCTGTCAAAAATCCTCGTGTAATAGACGCCCGCCGCAGCGGGACTGCGGAGAGAGAGGCCGTCGTGTCCGATGCGGATATTGTCGCCGTATCCCCGCCTGAAATCGCTTTCCTTGTTCAGAACAAAATATTTTTTTCGAAGAGAGACCGTAGGTTCCATAGTGGTAATTCCCTTTCCTGTGTCTTGAAATCAGATCTGCCCGGCGACATAGGATACGATAAGGCAGCATTCTTTTAAATAAGCCAGTCCGTTGACGGGAAGAAGGATGTCGCCGGTTCTGCTGCGTCCGTTCTCTTTTCCCTGCGCATCCATACCAAAGGAGCGGATTTCGCTCACGCAGTCGAGCACATCGACCGCCCCGTAGAGATCGCTGTAGGAAATCCGTATGCCGAACAGAGAGCGGATCCGGGAAAAATAGCCTGAAAGTGTCCGGGTAATCTGCTTTTTTGCCGTTGTGGGTTCTGCTGTCGTCTTGATCTCGGCAAAGATGGTAATGCCGAGATATTCCGGAGAGAGAATCACAAGTTTTGTCCCGATCATGCGCCGCGGGTTTAAGAAACGAAGCAGATTCTGGCGGAACGGTTCGCTTAAAACTGGTTCCCGCTCCATGGAACAGGGTTTTACAACGATTGTCACTGTCTCCGCCTGTGTCCCGGAAAGCTGCGTGCGGAACTCTGTGGACGGGATGACTCTGGCATTTTCAATCAGAAGGCCCGGCGCCTGCATAAGCAGCGTTTCGTAGTCCCCATAAGTGACGGCCCGGTCCGGCTCTTCCTGCAGAAACCGGCTTTTGCAGGTTCTCATTTCTTCCATATCTTCACCGCCGGCAGCTTCCCTTGCATTCGTTATAATCGGCAGCTTTCCGGAAAGATAGGAGAGCGGTTCTGCCCGGCGGATGCTTCCCGCCCTTACATTGCCCATTGCGCCGAGGCTGGTTTTTGCCGCCGCGATCAGAAGCCGTCCTTCCGGCGCCGCGCCGTGATCGCAGTCACCAAAGAGAAGGGTTCCCGTTTTTTCGTCCGGATGAAAAACCAGATCTTCGGGGCCGTGCGCGCTGAAATCGTCGGTCTTAGTCCAGAAACGGTACTGTCCCGGGTGAAGGCCGCCCTCTTCCGCCATGACGCAAAGATCCTCCGTTAAAAGTCCGGGAATGCCTGACGGGTAATTCTGCCAGGGCATTCCGGTTCCCTCTCCTGGCGAAATCTGGTTTTTACAGGTCTGATCGTACAGGATCAGGAGACAGCGTACTTTGGCGGCCCGTTCTGTTTTCCGGATGCCGGGAAGGCAGAACATGACACCTTCGCGGCCCCGTTTTCGGCAGTGAGGCCCTTTGTAGGGGAAAAACCTGCCTTCGCGTTCCACAAAGAAAAGGGCATTTCCCTCATAAGCCAGGCGTGTCCTTAAGATAAAGTATTCCTCGGCTGCCAGAGAGACGGCATGGTTTTCAATCAGTGTGCAGGTCTGTCTGACTTTAAGGCGCGAAAGGCTGACTTCCTCAATGACAGGCGGCATGTCATAATCGCTTCTGGCCAGTGTAAGAAAGAGCCGGTAACGGCCATCCTCTCCCGGTATCATTGTCTTTTCGGTGAGAAAAGTCAGAAATCCGTTCTGAAGCAGCCCGTGTGTGGTATCCTGGCGGATAACCGCCTGTTTTAGTCCATCTGTGGTAAAGCAGGACAGCGTATATTCCGCCAGAGGGATGAAGGAATCGTCGGTGATCGGTCTGCGTTTTTTCGGAGTGTCGGAAAAAAGATGAAAATACAGGCTGTGTCCGACGCCTGGCGCAAGCGGTCCGGAAAGTATGAGTTCCAGGGTATCCCCGGCAGACGGGTGCATGCCAAAAGCTGGAAAACGGAGCTTTTTTTCCACTACTGTGATTTCACTGCTTCTGCCGCAGCCTTTTTCCGGATTTTTTTTAAGGCAGGCCAGTCCCGATATCTCTGTCGTATCGATCCATCGCTCGTCTGTCGTCTCAAAACAGATATCGTCGGCAAAAAAGCGGCTTCCCTTCGGAAAGAAGGTCGGTTCCGAAAGATTGGTTAGGGACAGGACCGTTTCTGCGGGCCGTATACCGCGGGGCGTGATCCCCATCAGTTTTAGAAAACCGCGCAGATGTGCTTCGCTGATCTGGTCGAGGTGAAACTGCTGCATTTCTTTTTGCCAGGCGATCAGTTCCAGCAGGGTAATGCCCGGGTCGTGGGCGTTGTAATCTGTCCATTCCGGATAAAGCCCGGGAATTTCTTTTAGTGCTTTTTCGACAATTCCGGCAAAGGTTTCGTCGTCCAGTCCGATTTGTGGGATCATGCCGCCTCCCTTATTCTGATTCTGCCGTGACTGTGTGATTTCCGCTCAGAGCTACCGCGGCTCCTGCCATATATTCCCGTGAAAGATGTTTCCGGTCGCGGCTGAAAGGGTCGATTTCGACGCGCCCCTGTCCGGCGTCAAGCGATACGGCGACCCGCAGCTCTCTGATATAACGGATATCCGGGACGCCTTTCAGGGCATTCCGGATCTGGGCTTCGTTTGGAATGAAGCCGATATCCCAGCCCTTCCCGTGGTAGTTTCCCGTGACGGGGTGAAAAAATTGTTCCAGACGCCGCAATATATGCTTCTGTGTCTGGAAAAGGTCGCCGGTTCTGCTCACAGCGCGGACGAAACAGTCGATCTGAAGAAATTGAGGCGCGGCGATAAAAAGGCGTCCTGTGCCGGCGAGATTCCCGTCCATCCTGTCGGCGAGATAATCCGTGATCTGTTCCCGCAGCCGCTCGAAACAGACGCTGTCGGTATGAAGATCTTTCGGGAGTACGATCAGTGTCAGACATCCTGGTTCGTATTCTCCTTGCGGTGTGTATCCGCTGAGGCATTTTACGGATTGTATGGAGCGGGACGCTTCCCGGGCGAGCAGTTCGTAGTCGGCTGCAGTGACGGCCCTGCCCATGTGGCGCAGGGTTTCGCTGCAGCGGTTTATGGCCGCGTCCATTGTTTCCCGGCCACACCCTCCGCAGAGTGGAAACGGGGCGTTGACACGGCTGACATATCCGAGGGAGCTTTGGGGTGTGAGTACCGTCCTGGCGGGCAGGTTTCCACCGGAACCGTTCACGCAGCGATAATCAATGCGGATAGTCGTATTTTTGCCGTCGGCCGGCAGGGCGCCGTTGAGTCCGTCCGAAAAGGTTACAATACCGCGATTTTTGTCGAGTAGATAATGCCGGTCTGTGGCGGCCGAGCGGGAAAAATCAGCAGTCTCCTCCCATTCTGTCCACAGTTGCATGTGTTCGCCGTCCGGGTCCTTAACTTCCGTGAGACGTCCCTTAGCCCTGAGCGCCTCCCTTGCGGAAGGGCTGAGGGTAGCTGTTTCGTTGACACGGACGGTGAGATCATAAATATTTTCCCGCAGGAGACGGCAGACTTTGTTTTTTTCACCGGCTCTGATTTCAAAAAATTCCGGCGGCCTGCGTTCTGCAGCCAGGATCTTTCCCGCGTTCAGGCGGAGGTTTCGTATAAAGGGAGACAGGCTGTTTTTTTTGCCGGAGGATTCTGTTTTACGGGTCATCCGAATCCAGTAAGCCTCTTCGCCGCAGATAGAATGCGGAGCAAAGTCCTCTTTTCCGGGAAATGTCAGGCAGCCGCTTTTTTGCAGCCCGTCGGTTCCGTCGATAACAAAGAGCGGGGCGAATCCGTCCCTGCGACGATAGGCGAAGGCGAGATCCCGGCGTTGCGTGCGCATATGTAAAGGCTGCCCCGCGATGTCGCAAAACAACTTGACTGGCCCTGTTGCAAGCGGCCGGTCAAACCCGAGGTAGAGAGTATCTTCTGTTTCGCATCGTCCGGAAAACACCTCCCAGACGCCGCAGGCCGCGCTGCCGGTATGGTTCTGGAACATGCCCGGCGGGGCGGCCGAGGATTCCCCGTGGTTGCATGCCATGGCAAATTCGGGCTGTCTTCCCTTGCCCGCGTAGGAATAATGAAAACGTACTTTGTGTATCACCGGCGTGAGATAAGTTCCCTTCGGGCGGTACAGATTGTTCATGCGCAGCACTCTCACCCTCAGGTATCGGGTCGGCGCGCTTTCCCAGGTCAGAAGCGCGGCGTTGTCCGGACAGGCAAATGTGAGTGTCACTTCATCTCCGGCCCTGCCGGAAACGCCGTTAAAGAGAGACTGACTGCTTTCCTTTACGGGAAGCCTGCTCCAGCCGTCTCCGTTGTAATATTCCCACACGACCTGTTCGACGGTGACGTCATACTGCGGATCCGGCATAAAATCAGCGCGTCTCATCAGGATTTTCCACTTGCGTTCGGCCGGGACCGTGTTGTCGAGCGGTATTTTTTCGTAGTCGAGAAGAAAGGTCAGGCGTACGATAGCGCCCGGTTTTCCCAAGGCTTCCTCCGAGGAGAAATAGCATTCGGCGAACAAAGAGGGGTATTCCCCGAAAGGGAAAAAACCGGTATCCGGCTGTTCGCCCGTGCCGTTTGTGATCAGGTCTGGCTTGATCCCGCTTCTTTCCGAAGTGAGGCGGATGTCCTGCACGAAAAACGGCTCTCTGTTCCAGGGGCCGGAATAGCGGCAGCAGAGCCAGTATCCGTTTTTGCCGAAAAGCGTCGTCTCTTCCGGTTCCGGACAGCCGGCGGGAAGGGACAGGACAAACGTCTCCCCGTCGGGCTGCACATCGTCCAGCTCCAGAAAGCCGTCTTTCGTCGCGTAAGAAATGTGCACAGACGTGCTGTCTTTCATCCAGTCGTTATCTTTCTTTCCAGGACCCGGTCCGCCCGGCTCAAGAGCCAGCCGGATTTGGGCGGACTCCCTTACGTGCAGGACTTCGCTCTGACACAGATAGAGAACATGCTCCCGGTCTGCCCCGGCCTCCGCGGAAAAGGGGAAAAACGGCCGACTGCTGTCTTTTTTTTCAATATAGTCCTGCTTTCCGTCGACATAGATAAGATGTGTCAGTTCTGCCGGGGTGACAAAAAACGTCTCCGCCGTTTCATAGATGATGTCTTCTTCCTCTTCGTCGCCGTGCGGGCCGGTAAGCACGGTTCCTTCCGGTATCATGGTTCCGCCAAATTCATGGCTTGAGAGTGAAAAGACGGCGTATCCTTCTGCGGGAAGGGCGGGCAGCATCTTTAAGTTCTGTTCTGCAAAAAAGCGTCGGCAGAGCTTTTCGGGGATGCGGTCATACCGTTTTACCGTCTCCGAAAACAGCTCCGCGAAAATCAGCGCCAGTGTGGTTCCGGCGTCGGGGTGCGCGGGATCAAATTTCCACTCCGGAACGTAAGCCTTTGCTTTTTGCGCGATCTGTATGACGAGATCTTCTTTTGTCCGGCTGTCTTTTTTTTGTATTTTCATCGCTGCAGCCGTGCCTCCTTTGATTGCGGTTTGTTTTATACGGGCCGGATTCCGTTGCCCTCGTTCAGGTAGAAAGGAAATACCATATTATAGGGATTGTTTGTCGTGCGGACGATATAGCGGACTTCGATTCTTAGCGCGCCGTCCGACATGTGCTCCCTGCCGATAAAAACTTCCGGTTTTTTGATCCGGGGTTCCCAGCGGATTAAGGCCTGGGTGATCTCCTCTTCCATACTTTTAAGGTCTGTCAGATTTGTATCGGAAAAAGCATATCTGCGGATACCGCATCCAAATTCAGGCTGCATGGCGCGTTCGCCTTTTCCGGTGAAAAGAATCAGTTTCACTGCCTCTGCGATCTCTTCTTCCCCCGAGACTGTTTCGACCCTTCCGGTAACGGGATTGACTTTTGGAGGAAATTTCCACCCGCAGCCAAGAAAATCCGCAATACCTGTTATTTCGCTCATAGTTCCTCCTTGTGGGGTCCGGGAACGACGCTGTGTCCGGGGCGGGATTTCGGACGCCTTGCGGGGAATGCTTTGCCGGCGTCAGTTTAGTTTCAGCATCGACCCTTTCAGCTGCGCCATGCCGCTGCTCTCCGCCGTGAGGGAAGCCGTTCCCTTCAGACCCAGGGATGCCTGCGCCTCCACTTTGACATTCTGGCCCTTGACGTTGGTGCTGCTCCCGTCGAGGGTGGTATTCTGCCCATTCAGAACCAGTTTCTGCCCCGCCCCGATATCGATATTGTCCGCGCTGATCGCGGCCTTAGAGGTGCTTCCGTCAAGTGTGAGCAGTTCTTTGCCGCTGACTTTGAAAATTGCTTTCTTTTTTGCGGTGAACGTCATCACACCCTCTTTTGTGTCAATCTGGAAAGCGTTTTCTTCTTCTTTATCCTGTGCGGCTATTATCTGATTTTCATCGTCGAGGGTAAGGTTCAGTCCCCCTTTGGTCATAACTGTGATTTTTTCCTTTTTTTCTTCGTCCGAAATCGTAATCCGGCTGCCTCCCTTGGTGAGGATTGTTTTTGCGGTATTTTTTTCGACCGCCGTGTCTGGGGGAAGGACGTTCGTCTGATTCCAGAGGCAGCCGATAACGTAAGGGCTGCCGGGATGCCCCAGATGAAAAGCTACGATGACCTGGGAGCCGATTTCCGGCAGAAAGTAGATTCCGAACCCGTTGCCCGCGTAGGCGGAAGCGACCGGGACCCATCCAAGGCTGTTTTTTCCCTCTTCGCCGAGCAGCAGACGGACTTTTATCATGCCCGGATGATCTTCGTCCCAGTTCTCGGTGACTTCCCCGACGACGATCCCGTGAATCAGACCGCCGTCGTCTTCCTTTTCTTCCAGATCGAGCAGCTCGTCGTAGAAGCTCATGTTTCCTCCTTATTTTTTCTCACGCTTTCCTCCAAGTGTAAAATCGGTCGTATATCCGTCGGTTCCGAAAGAATGTTCTGTGGATGTGATATAATAATCTCCGTTCACGGTATTGTCCAGCCCGTCGATCGTAAGATAGCGGCCAGGGACGAGTACGGGGATGCCGATGCAGGAGCCTCCTGCAGATTGCTTTTCTTCTTTCAGGGCTTCTTTTTCCCGGTCGGCGCGCGCCGAGAGTTCTTCTGCCGAGGTGATGTCGGGCAGGTTGATGATTCTTGCCGTGGCGCCGGTGAGAACGCTTTTTCTGGCGGATTTAAAGGTGCGCGTCTCTGTCGACTGTTTTGTACCCTGCCTTTGGTTTCCGCGTACCGTGATCTCGGTGTCCGTGTAGCCGTACCGCTGGGAAAAAGAGAGCAGATCCTGGCCGAAATGCAATGTCGTTATGGGACTGTCCTCGCTTTTTTCCGTGAAGCAGGCCCTGTTTCCGCAGACGAGAAAGCGGCGGTTTGCCACTTTGCAAAGCCATGCGACCATTTTCAGATCGTTTCCGTTCTGCAGTACCGGGGCTTTCAGTTCAACCGTGGTTTTGTCCACTGTGAGCGTCAGGCCGAGGTTTTCATAGCGTGACATAATCTGTTCGAAAAGCTTCGAGTAGGTCGCCGCCTGCCATTCATAGTTTTTGCGGTAATTATCGCACATCAGCCGCCGTACATCCACGGCCGTGATCTGCATTGCAGGGATTTCCCCGAATTGCACACTGCTTTCATAGATAAAGCCGCAGAAAAGTGTTTCCAGCTCCGATTCATATCCGATCTTTGCTTTGAGTATATTTCCAAGGCAGAGCGCATCCCGGATGCCGCTGCGAAAACAGTGGTTTTCGATGTCATAAATATCGACGACGGTAAAACTGACGCTTGCGGCATCTTTTAAGTTCATGGATATCCTTATATTTTCAATCTGTGCGTGATAGGCCGCGGCAAGATCTTTCTCCGGACTCCCGACCAGGATTTTTGCGGCGGGAACCCTGTAGTTTTTGTATTTCTGCCGAAGTTCGTCATTGGAAAAAACAGCTGTCAGAAAATTAGTTTCCATCTTCGCCCGCCTCCTGTAATGCCGGGAGCCGGATCTGCATTCCCACCGCCGGGGAAACGGGATTTAAAATCCCGTTTGCCCGCGCGATCTCCCTCCATTTTGCGGCATCCTGGTATTCGAGATAGGCGTACTGCCAGAGCTGTTCGTTTTCATGGATCACTCGTATTTTGGTGCGGTCCGGCGACTCAAAAGGGGTCTGTCTTTTGACGGCGTCCGGGTCTGAGACGGAGTGAAAGGTAAGATCTGTTTTTGCGCGGACGGGCGTTCCGTCCGCGAGAAACATCGTATAGTTTTCCTTAACGCTTGTGACGACGCCTTTAAAGTGCAGCGTGCCCCAGCAGAAGGCGACTGTGGGCGGCCGGTGCAGCGTTCCGTCGGGGAAGGTCAGCTCCCGGATGGGTTTTGTCTTTGCGGCCACGCTCGTGCCGCCTTCCGGTTCCAGCGGCGTCGGAGGCTGGTAGGTGTCGAAAAACAAGGTCATATCCAATGTCATGCTTTCCCCGGAAATATACTGGCTGACAGGACCGGAAAGCCCTGCAATCTTTTTCTCGCTGTATGAGGCGCCGTAGGAGAGCTGGTAAGATTCGGGATTTATCATCACTTCGATTTCGGTGTCGCTGTTTTCTCCGTCCAGTATTTTGATTACGGCCTTTTCCGTCATGGCTCCCTCCATATATCTGAAAAGCAGCGTTTAATATCCGCGTCTGATTTTTTCCAGGTGAAGTTCCCACTCCATTTTTTTCACGACCTCTTTTGTGATCCGGGTGATTACTTCCGGCGAGAGGCTGACGGCAAGGCGGGTGTGCTTCAGCTCGCTGAGCACATTCTCCTGCACGGTGAGGCGCTCCGTCAAAGAGGTTACGAGCTGCCTTGTCTTTCTGAGTTCTTCTTCCTGTCTTGTCTGTTTTTTTAAAATATGGGACTGCTCCGGCATTCTCCCGTAAAAATCGTCCGCCAGGATGCGGATCAGTTTCTGTTCCGTTTTTCGTGCGATATCCGGCTGTCTTTCCCGGTTTTCAAAAATAGAGGCAATATTGTAGTATAGATCAAGTTTTTTCCTTTCGGCTTGCCAGACGCCGCGCGGCAGAGGATGGGAGAGATGTCTCTTCAGATCATCTGTAATACTCTGGTGGAGATATCTGGTTTCCCGCTTTAAGTTCCGGCGCACCGCCTGGTCCGTTTCCCGCATTACACGGGCGCTTAGTATCTTTTCCGCCTCATTCTGGAAGTTTTTTACGGAAATCTGTGAAATTTCCTTTCGGAGTTGTTTTAAAATGGTTTGTCCGGACAGGATTGAATGGGGCGCCTCCGGAAATGGTTTCTGTGTATCTTTTTGTCCCGGCAGGGGAAAATACAGGCGGAACAGAACATTTTTTTCAGCCGTCCGATAAAAAAATGGCTGTCGGTTTGCATCAAAGAAGACGAGCGACGGCGCGTTAAGGCGGTATCTGCCGAATTTTTTGTATTTGTTTATAATGCGCTCCGCAAAGGAGAGATCGATTACCATACTGCAGGAAGCACCGCCTTTTCCGTAAAAGATTTCTGCCAGTCAATAGTTGATTCCGTCGTGGAGGATTTCCATTCGCTCGATCAGAATGGAATTGCCCATTGCGTTTAAATCGGAGAGTTCCCACTTTGTGACGGTTCCGTCTTCAATCCAGAATTGTCTGGCAGTCGGGAGGCCGCTTTCGTCCATTACGATTATCTGCAGCCACGTTCCAAGCCGCATTCCGGGTTTTAACCGGCTCATCCAGTGGTTGAGGGGAAGAACGCCTTTTTCCAGTATAAGCGGGGTATGCCGTTTTGCGGGGACAGAGAGGAGGCGCGGCCCGTTGTTTCTGCCGCCCTCCGCGATCTCTTCTGATTCTGCCGTGGATTCGATTCCGGAGATTCTGGAAAAACAGATATCGGATCCGGGAATGGTTATCCCGATATAACGGTTGATTCCCGTGAGCACGCGGAAACGGAAGTCCGAGGCATAATGTCCGCGCAGGATGTCTGTCATGTGGTTACCCCCTTTGGATCAAAGACATTTTCCGGCTCATGGTTGAGCTGGCTGTTGATTTTTGAGATCTCCCTGCACCAGCGGAGACG
>CANDFU010000005.1 GCA_947384095.1 uncultured Roseburia sp.
ACACTATAACCTACACTCTTTCCCTACACGACGCTCTTCCGATCTAAATACCCTGCTCTCTTCCGACGTCTCATTGTACATGACCTGCGTCCCGTTAGTCCGCGACATCCTGCCGTTTCCTAAAGAATTGTTATGTACACTGACAAAGAGATCTGCGTCCGATTTGTTTGCAAGCTGCACCCGCTGGTCAAAAGTAGGGTTACCGTCGTCCGTCCGTGTAAAATAAACGCCGATCTTATCGTCGCCTTGCGCAAAAATTTCCCGGAGCTGCAATACAATGGCAAGGTTAATCTCTTTCTCCCTGACTCCCTGTTTCGTGGCGCCCGCCGCCCGTCCCCCATGTCCCGCGTCTATCACGACCACTTTGTCATAGACATCATGCGGTTTCAGAAAGTTGAAATAATAATAATCGCTATCGTAGTCCATGTCAAGCTCATAAACCCGGTCCATGACAATTTCGATTACGCCTTCATCGCCCTCCTTGGTATACGACATCGTATCAATATGGCTGCTGCTCCCCGAAATCGGGTAACTGTCAAAATAAGCCAGATCCGTCCCCGGGATTTCTATCCGTATCGTCTGCGTCACATAATCGTTGCTGATGTGGACCTTGCTTCCGTCCACACCATCCGGAAGCCGCAGATTCAGCTGCCCTTTTGGTCCTATTCCGGTATCGGGCTCCTCTTTGATCTCCAGATCTTCCATTTCCTGCTGGCTCGCGGCAAATTCCGCCTCAGCCAGCCTGGCCTCCCTGGCCTCCTCGGCCCAGGTATGGATCTTCGGAAAAAAAGGAAGAAACAGACAGACGAACAGCGAGAGGACAGGCAGAAAAACTGCCGCAAATTTCAATGCTTTCTCTTCCATGTAGTTATCCTTTTACTGATTGTTACTGAACACCTTGATGCACAGATTACAATTTTCCACCTCTTCCACGCCGGTCCATCGAAACCCGTTCGAGCTGATATAGCTCTCCCCGTCGCTGAGAATCACATTTGCCGTCACATCGTCCGCCGCATACTCAATCGCCAGCGGGTGAACCGAATCGGGTGTGATGATATGAAGCACAATCGCATACCGTTCTCCCGGCTCAACCGCGATCGCGTGGTCAAAATCCACCGTGTAATATCCCGCCTGGTTCAGCCTGCCGGACGCCACCGGAATCCGACGCTCAAAAGACTCCTCATTTTCAAAGTTGCGCACAACATACAGTTCATACTGCGAGTCCTTTCCCGTCGCATAAAACCCCGCCGCCGTCAGCTCCTCGTCCCCGCCCGCCGTATAAATATTGGCGCCGTACACGCTTTCTTTGTTGTAACCAAGCTGTCCGATCCAGCCACAGAGATCATTCTGGTAAATATTGTCATAATTGTCAATGTCATCAATCCTCGTATACACGACATTGTGCGTCCCGATATTCGTATCGTAATAAGAAATATAAAAGACGCCGTCTTCTCCAAAATCACTTCCCCAGCTGTTCTGACAGATAAACGCCCCGTCGCCCTCCAGATCAGCGGAAAAGTTCTCCCTGGGATAGTTGTCGTCCCAGCCGATAATCACCACGTCATGGTTTGGCTTTTCCGTACCAATATAACAATACGCAAATGTATTATTGTTGTAATAAGGCGATTCGGAACTGGAACTGCGCAGGCCGTTATAAATGGAAGTCTGCACACCGCCGTACTGAAAAACAGCCTCTTTGATCTTCTCATAATCCTTTCCGTCGATCACCCGGATTTCCTGCACATGCTTTACCGCAGTGAGTGATTCATCCGTGACATTGTCTCCATATGGATCATCCGCCTCATAAACCGGTCCCTTCCAGGCGGCAAGGTAAGCCATCCCCATCGTATACTCGCCGCCGTCGTTCTGTGTCAGATTAAATCCATTCGCCAGCGTCATATGATCGGCAGAATACAGCTCCGACTGCTCCGGCAGTAACGATGATTCCAGCGCCCCCAGCGCCGCAAACGCCCAGCACGTCCCAAAAACGCCCTGATTGCGCACTGCAGACACACGCTGCTTCTCCCTGAGATCATATCTGGCCGGTACCACCGCGGCGCCTCCGCCGGTATCCGAAGCCCTCGCCTGATTTTCCACAATATCCCACGCATAAGAATAGTCCAGATAATCGGACAGATCGTTTAAACTCACATAATACATATCGTCTTTCCAGGTAAATGGAGAAACGACCGCCTCCTCCTCCCCGTTTACGTTTGCCGTCTCTTTATCGAGAAAAAACTCAACGGAGCCGGAACGCTTTTCCACAAGAAGGCGCTCCCCCTCATAGATATGCGCACTGCATCCCAGCGCATCTCTTAAAATCGCCACAGGAACCATGACGCTCAGCTTATCATCCATAAAAAACGGATAATCCTCGCTGGTGTACTCCTTATGGTCAATAATCACCGACAAAAGATTGTCATTGACACTCGACGCGATCAGCGGATTCCAGATCTCATCCTTAAGCACCGCCCCCCGAAACCCCGAGACCTCCTCAAACTTTTCCATCGTCATGACGGATTTCAAGGCCAATGCCGCAAGCACTGCCAAAAAGAAAAAAATATATCTTCTTATCTCTCTCATTCAGACCTCCGCTGCCCCGCTTCCTTTCTCACCGGCGGTTTCGGACCCATAAACTGATAAAAATAGGCCTTTATCATTCCATTATAAATTTTGCGGTTCTTATCCGCCTTTCTTCCGATCTGACGCTCTGCATCCTCATACGCCGTGATCAGGTACATAGACCAAGCATCAAGGCCTCTGTAAGCTTCGCCGATCTGGCGGTAAAGCCCGGGAAGCTCTTCTTTATCCGAAAGCCTCTCTCCATATGGCGGATTTGCGATCAGAAAGCCGTATTTTTTCGGATGTCTGAGCTGTGAAACGGAACGCTGCTGAAAATGGATGAGATCCCCGACTCCCGCCCGGCGTGCGTTTTCCCTCGCGGCGCGAACTGCTTCCGCATCAATGTCATAACCCTGTATGTCCACCTGTACATCCGGATTGACCATCTCCTCCGCCTCTTCCACGCACATGGACCAGAGTTCTTCATCAATGAAGTTTGTCCACTGTTCCGCCGTAAAACTCCGCTTCATCCCCGGCGCTATCCCCGCCGCTATCATCGCCGCCTCAATCGGAAACGTGCCGCTGCCGCAAAACGGATCGACCAGGATCCGGTCCGGCTTCCACGGCGTTAAAAGCAACAGGGCCGCCGCAAGCGTCTCCGTCAGCGGCGCCTTACAGGTCATCGTCCGATATCCGCGCTTGTGCAGGGAATCCCCCGAGGTATCCAGCACGGCCATCACCTCATCTTTTAACAGAAAGATACGGACCGGATACGGCGCGCCGTCTTCTGGAAACCACTCGCGCCCGTAATGCTCTTTCAGCCGCTCTGCCATCGCCTTTTTGACAACGGACTGAATATCCGACGGACTGAACAGTTTACTTTTGATTGAAGAGGCTTTCTTCACCCAGAACTTTCCGTTTTCCGGTATGTATTCCTCCCACGCAAGACTTTTGATCCCCTGAAACAGTTCCTCAAATGTCACTGCCCGAAACCGTCCCACCTGAATCAGGACACGCTCCGCCGTGCGCAAAAAAATATTGGCACGGCAGACCGCCTCCGGATCGCCGGCAAAAGAAACCCTTCCGTCCTCAACCTTTGTGATATCATAACCCAGATCATATATCTCTTTTTTTAAAACAGCCTCCATGCCAAAATGGCAGGGAGCCACCAGTTCAAATCTTTTCATCCGGTCTCCTTTGTTTTCTGCCTCTTTTCTTCAGATATTATATTATCCGTTCTATTTTGCCCTGTCAACTCCTATCGTCTTCTCTTCGGTTCCCGCTCTCATACTGCCTTATCGCATGGATCCCGCCGACCACGGTATATACTGTCATCCCCTCTCTGGCAAGTCGTCTTGCCGCCAGAAGGCTCGTGCTCCCATAGTCACAATACAAAATCAGAACCCTGTTTCTCGGAATCCGCCGCACCCAGTTCTCCGTCTCTTCATATGGACAATTTCTTGCATTCCGATAATGGTACGCCCGATACTCCCCGCTTTCCCTGACATCAATCACTACCGCTCTCTTTTCCATAAGAACAGCCTCTATCTCCCTCGGATGAATCGTATAAAAAGCCATATTTTTCCTTCCCGCGTTTTCTATTTAAAAAACAGATTACAAAGTGTCCCTTTGTAATCTGTTTTTCCTGCCTTTTTACATCCTATGCAGTTTTTCCGGCCGTCGTGCCTGTCTTACTGCTCGTAGCTGTTTGCGCCGGAAGAATTCTGTCCGGACGTATTGGAAGCCTTGTTGGAAGACTTGTTGGAAGTCTTGTTCTTGGAACTGTTCTGTCCGGTGCTGTTCTGTCCGTTTGTGTTTGTCCCGGTGCTGTTCTCGTAGCTGTTTCTGCAGTTAGAGCCGTTGTTCTGTGCATCTGCGTTCTTCGCCATTTTTTCCTCCATTCTGGCGCCTTCGGGGCGCCGAAAAAACTTATTTGCTAATGCAAGCTTATTATTTGGACTTCGGCGAAAAAATATACGGCTCAAAAATATTTTTTATAAAGATCACGGTGTCAAAAGTACCTTTGGCGTCATGCGCCCTTTTGTCACCCCGATCTCATAAACTAAATCTTTTTTCCAAGCTCTACCGAAATGGTGTGTTCTACATATTCTCCGTCAGACGCACGCACGATCGTCACGTCCACCGTTGTGCCTGCCTTATAGTACTGTAGCCTGGTGGAAAGCTCATCCATCGTGGATACCTCTTTTCCGTCAAACTTTGTCACGATATCGCCTTTCCGGATTCCGGCCTTCTCTGCGGCCGACCCTTCTGTCACCTGCGCGACATAGATGCCGGAAGGCATGTTGTACGTATTGGATACGTCGCTTGTGACGTCGACGCCTGCAATGCCAAGAAACGCGCTGTCAGACTCATCCACCTTTTCTTTTGTAATCAGATCCTCAATAATCGGCATCGCCGTCGTAATGGGGATCGCATACCCGATTCCCTCTACCGAGTTGCCGGAATATTTCACGGAATTGATTCCGATGACCTCTCCGACTGCGTTGAGCAGGGCGCCTCCGCTGTTTCCCGGATTGATCGCGGCATCCGTCTGTATCATCTCCGCCGTGTAACTCGTATTGCTGTCATAATCAGATACCGATACTTCCCTGCCGATCGCGCTGATACACCCCGTCGTCACCGACTGCCCGTATCCGAGCGCATTGCCGACAGCAATGGAAGCCTCGCCCACTCTTAAATTATCTGAATTGCCGAGCGCCGCCGCCTTAATCTTATCCTTTGTCTCTTCCTGGATACTGTCAAGAGAGACCCTTATCACCGCGAGATCCGTAGACGGATCCGTCCCTTTAATTTCCGCGCTCACCGTGGCGTTATCGTTGAATGCAACCGTAAGGCTCGTCGCCCCTTCTACGACATGGTTATTCGTCACAATATACAGATACCGGTCGTCCTGGCTTACGATAATGCCGGACCCCGCGCTTGAACTCTCATACGTCTGCGGCCTGCCGCCCCAGAAACTGCGGTACTCTGTCTCACTCACATTTGTGATCGCCACAATCGACGGCATCGTGGCCTCCACAATATCCGACACATCTGCCGCGGCATACGTAGACGAAACCGGTGTCGTCTTTACCTTACCCTCCGCGTCCGGCTGATTGAGCACACTGTCCGATCCTTCCAGCGTCTTCTCCGGCTCCCCCGAAACCTGCCTGGATATCAGCCGGACCCCCTCGAACGCCGTGCCGCTTACAAGGCCGAATACAAGCGCCAGCGCCGCACACTTCGCAAGTTTTACGCCAAAGCCCCCCGGCTTTTTGTCTCTTTTCGGCTTCTTTTTCTTCTCATCCTGCACAGGGCCTCCATACATTCCGTTCTGCTGGTATGCATTCTGTCCATAGATATTCTGCTGATATCCATTCTGCCCGTATGTGTTCTGCTGATACAGGTTCTGCGGATACCCTCCGCCCGCCGTCCCATAAACTCTGTTTTCCCCGCTCTCCGTATCATTCGCGCTCCCGGCTCCCTGTCCCTGCACCTTAGGCTGCGTCTGCTCATTTTCCTGCCGGTCGTTTTCCTGTGATGAATGATTATATGAATAAAACGGATCCGGCGACTGATTTCGATCAAAATTGTTATTATCCATCGTGTTTTCCCTCGTTTCTGCGCTGCTGTCTGCCTCTTTAAAGTCTGCGCATGCAGCGCCGGCACAGACTCCTGTTAACAATGTTCTCTTTGTTTTTGACAATTCAGAGTCTACCCTGTAATTGTGTTCTTTTTGTGATAAAAAAGTCAAAAATTTATGAAAGCCTTAAGCACTGGAATCTGAGCGGCAAAATTCAGAAAACCCCCCAGAATCATCCCCATATAAAGCAGCCTGCGCCGCCGCCCTCCACGTACCCCGAAGGAAAGTGCAAGCAGTATAAAAAGATACAAAAGATCTGTCAGATAATAAACCCTCGCCCCGGAAGCATACATCGTCGGCGAAAAAAAGAGGATCGCCTCACTGGCAATTCCAGCCAGATACGCCAGAACAAGGACAACCTGTCCCGCCGAAACCTTCCACACAAAAAAGAATGTAAAAATAAGGGCCAGCGCCCACCAGGCCAGCGCAGCTGCATGCATTCCCGTAAGATCGCCCCACACCGGAACCCGATCCAGACGCACCGTAATATCGGCAATATCCATTCCCAGATCAGACAATACCGTTATTCCCGCAAACGGAAGCAGGGAGACCACCGCAAAAATCGCCGCGGAACCCAGGAAAAAATACTCTGCCGCCCCCCTGCGTTCCCTCTGATACAACAGAAGCATCCCCACGATCCAGATTCCGGACAAAAACAATTTATTTTCATTTGCAAAAGAAGAGAGCAGCCACTGTACTGTGAGAAATAAATGGTGTCCGAAGGAAATCGTCTCATATTCCGGCATCCATGTCGCAATCTCAGACTGCACGCGCAGAGCGTTCCCCGGCGCCGCAAACAAAATCCCGAATGCAAGTGCTGTAGCCAGCGTCTGTGCCAGGGCAGGCACGCTCACGCGGCAGTCACGGTAAACACTATATCCCAGGGCCAGCAGTTCAAACGTGAGAAGTACTGCTCCCATCTGCTCAATAGACATCGAAGCTATGACGGCCGGCAATATCGCGCACAAAAATTTCCAGCCCTCCGCCCTCCCCTTAAAGACAAGATCGGCAAACGGCATCAGGGCCCAGATCCCGCAGGTAAACGTCCATGTATAAAAAATGGAACCGTTTACCCACACCGCCGCGTATCCCAGCGTCTCCACGCTCATCAGCAGATAACCGGACGCCCCCGCCGCCGCGGCCAGAATCCCCATCTCACGGTAATCCTGCGCTGCGATTGCCGGACGTCTTTCCTCCCACCCCGCAAAGCCGGTTTGCGGCACATATGCCGCTGTCGCGGCGAGACGCAGAATCCCGGCTGTAAGCAGCACCAGCATCAGCGCGTTTCCCACACGCCAGAACGGCAGTCCCAGCGAAAACGCCAGATAAACCAGCGCTTCTCCCGCCATCCTCCCGACCCATGTCTGATATCGCCACGAAAGATACTCAAAAAAACCCATCTGATCCGTATATCGGTAAAACCACGCGTCATCCCCGTCGGAATATCCGATCGGCAGCAGGATAAGGCAGACAGCGGCAAACATTATGACCCAGAATACGCAAAAAACATATCGTCTCTTCATCCCGTCCCTCGTTTCCCGTCGGCATCACTCCAGATCCTGCGCCAGTAATCCGGATTTGACGTGAGTTTCAGAATCATCCCTTTTGACAGCTTCCGGTAACGTTTCCCCAGAAAATAACCCGCATACTTTCCCGCACACTGCCCCACAAAACCGAAAATCAGCCAGGGTCTTTTGATCCGGCAGAGATAGCGCGCTGTTGCAGATACCAGCTTTATCCCCTCCGACTCCGACCGCACTTTGCGAAAAACCTCCGGGTGATCCGCCTGTGACACCGCAAGGTCAAAATTGCGGCAGAGCTGCTGCCGGATTGTATAATTGTGCGAATGAACTACCCGCGCATGGGCCGCCTAAGAAACGGCATAACCTGCCTCAATGGCTTTGGCCGCAAAAAGCATGTCTTCATTAAAAATAGCCGGGGCAGCAAACCCTCCGAGTTCCATAAACAGCTCTCTCCGATATGCGGCACAGACGTCAGAACAAAAAAAAGTCTTGATTCCCAGCGTCTTAAGATCCGCCTTCGTTTTTTTTCTGCCTGTTGCCGGGTAATTGAACCGTCTGGTATAACGCTCCACAACAGAACAATCACGTTTTGGAAGCTGGCGGGCATAGGCCACCGCAGACACCCCGGGCCCGCTCTCTGACTCCAGCGCCTCCACAAGATGTTCCACCGTATACCGGTCCGCCGGTACGGCATCCATCGTCATAAAGAGAATGATATCTGCCTGCGATTCCGCCGCTCCCTGCATCCGCGTTCCAGCATGGTCAAACGTCTCTTTTGCGATATGGCGCAGCGTATACGGGCACGGAAGCCTGCCCAGCATTTCCTGAACAGGATATTTTTTTACCGCCTCACGCCACAGATCTTCTTCTGTATTAATCACAATTACCCTATGAACGACAAAGGTCTGCTCCCGCAATTTTTGCAGGAGCAGACAGAATGTTTTGTCGGGTTTATAAGTTGGAATTATAATATCTACTTTCATCAATAGCCATCTCCCTGACGGTATCCGGTATCACTGATAATTCTTTCACTGTTATTCTTAACCGTCTCTGTCGGCGCATAGTCGTTATCCTCATACAGAAAAACATGGAGCTGCGTCACATTGGAAGTCAGGTCACAGGGAACCACCACATCCCCCTTTGAACCCAGCTTCTTGGTATTTTTCTCAAACGGGAACCCCGTCGTCTCTCCCAGGCTATAGTTAAACACTTTCGCCGCGAGCGCAATCAGATCCGTATTTGTAAAGCTTGTCTTTACATCGCCAAAAATCTCGTCTATCAGACTGTTGATCGTTTTCAGATCTGATTTCTGCGCTTTTTGTATCATAGCCGAGAGCACCGTTCTCTGGCGCTCCGTCCTCTTATAATCATCGCCTGCCGTATAGCGGATACGGGCATACGAGCACGCCTGTACGCCGTCCATATTATAAGTGCCTGCCCCCGGCAGATAATCCGATTTTTTCTTTGTCAGTTTGGAAATCTCGTCCATATAGCCTTTCATCAGGACCGCTTCCTCCTCCGTCACGGTCACTTCCACTCCGCCCAGCAGATCAACGCACTCCACGATGGCGTTAAAATCCACCGTCACATAGTCGGTGATATCCAGGTCCAGATTCGTGTTCAGCATGGATATGGCCTGCTCCGGCCCTCCCGCGGCATACGCGGCATTACACTTTTTGTATGTATCGTTGCCGACGTTCAGATACGAATCACGGTAAACCGATACAAGTCTGACATCATGGGTATCGTTGTTGATGGACGCGATCATAATCACGTCACTGTTTCCTTTGGAGAGATTACCGTTGGAACGGTTGTCGAGTCCGAACATGGCGATGGTCGTATACCCCTGCATGATCTCCTTTGTCTCCTCTGAGAGCCCCTCATTGACCTCGATCTTCTCCGGGCTGAAATTGACGTCCTTTTCCACACGTGAAAGCTTGACGACCATAAACAATACGATTGCAAGAATCAGAAGTACCAATATCTCCACAATCAGAAGCACAATCTTATTTTTGCTGCTTTTTTTCTTTGACGCACTTTTTCGCGTCGACGACGTCCCCTTCTGCGTCTTTGCCGGCTGTTTCTTTGGTGCTGTTTTGCTCATAACTGTTTTCTCCTAATATGCATTTTTATTGACAAACCCCCTGAAAACGGTCAGAAACAGGATCTTAAAATCCAGCCCTAATGTCCAGTTTTCAATATAATACAGGTCATGCTCGATTCTTTTGCGTATGGAGGTATCTCCCCGATATCCGTTTACCTGCGCCCAGCCCGTCATGCCCGGACGCACCTGGTGCTTAATCATATACCGCGGAATCTCTTCCCGGAACTTTTCCACATACTGCGGGCGCTCCGGCCGCGGCCCTACCAGGCTCATGTCTCCCTTAAATACATTAAAAAGCTGCGGAAACTCGTCAAGGCTCGTCTTCCGCAAGAGGCGCCCGATTCCGGTCACCCTTGGATCATTCTTCTTCGTCCAGCCTTTCTGCTCTTCTTCCTCTGTCTGTACATACATTGTCCGGAATTTATACATCGAAAAAGGCTTATTGTGAAGCCCCACCCTTTCCTGCTTAAAGATCAGCGGCCCCCTGGAAGTCGCCTTGACTGCAACGGCAGTCGCAAGCATCAACGGTGAAAACACAATAATACATAAAACGGACCCGATAATATCAACTCCCCGCTTCAGCATCGCGTAAAACATATTTGACAGCGGCACATAGCGGATATGAATCACCGGAAGCCCCAGGAGATCTTCGGTGTATGGCTTCGTAGGAATAATATTGTTGTAATCCGGAATAAACTTGGTGTGCACTCCCGACTTTTCACATTCGGCCACAATCTTTTCCAGCTTATAGTACTCTTCCAGCCCCAGCGTGATGGCGATCTCATCCAGCCTGTTCTGCGGCAGGATATAAAGCAGATTGCCGATGCTCCCGATCACCTTGATCCCCTTATAAGCGGTCCCGCGGGCAATATTGTCGTCTAAAATCCCCCGTATATTGTATCCCCACTGCGGATTCTGCCGGATCCGGTCAATATACTGCTCGGCCGCCCTCGAATATCCGACAAGAAGGATATGCTTCAGATTGTAGCCTTTCTTCCGGATCGTCCGCAAAAACTGGCGGATCCCCAGACGCACAGCCTCTTCCGCCACAATATTCGTCACGTAAAAATAAAAAAACATCTCACGTGAAAAATTCTGAAATCCTTCCGAATAGGCCTGTAAGGTAAACAGTCCTGCAAAAAGCAGAAGAAGCCCCACCGTGTTGGCCATCACAATATTAGAGAGCTCCAGTCTTCTTCCCTGTACCCGCTTTGGCGTATACAGATTAAACGCATAGTACAACAGGATATATCCGGGAACAATGACAATCAGAGCCATCATATAAACTTCAAACGACAGCACCCCGATCTCATGCTCTAAAATACCGCTCATAAACTTCAGCCACCATGCAAATGCATAAGACGCCGCGACCACAAGCGCATCTATCAGGATATGCAGTCTGTTTAAACGCTGCTGATTATCTTTTATCATAATGTTATCCTTTTAGAGTATTGAAACTACCATAAGATTAATCATACAATAATTTCCAAAAAAGCACAACTTATTTTCGTAAATCAGTCCATGAAAAACTATTAATATTTTCTTAATATTTTAAAATCCGAAACAGGTTCGCGGCCAGTTCCGCCTCTATTTTTATATAATTCCCCAGATGCCTCCTTTTAAACCGCACCTTCTGACATTCCCGGCATCTGCATATCCCTGCAAGCGTCCCCGAAATGTAGGCGGAAAAAAAACCCTTTGCGGCAAAAAAAATACATTTTATAAGGATTCCTGCCACCAGAAACGGAAAATTAATAAGGATCTGCGCCGCAGGCATATTTTTATAAATCACAAAAATTGAATTGCGTGCCGCCAGGAAGACCTTTTTCGCATTATATCTCGCGCCGGTCGTCGCACTCCCGACATGCCAGACCTTTGCTTTCGGAATATAGCGATTGTAATATCCGTAAATCCTGGCCCGGTATCCGATATCCACGTCTTCAAGATAGGCAAAATGGCGCTCATCCAACAGGCCGATTCTTCTTACCGCCTGCATGCGATAGATGGACGCCCCCCCGCAGCTCGAAAATACATCCGCCTCCTCTTCAAAGAAACAGGCCGGTTTCCCCTTCCCGCGCGCCTTTGCCCAGCCCGGCAGAAGATAATAATCCCCGGCGTTATCAATCCGGTCTCTCTGCCTGTAATCAAGCATCTGAGCGCTGCAGGAAAAGATACGCTTTGATTTTTTTATCCCGGCAAGAAGCGCTTCCACAAAATGCGGGTCTGCTTCCGTATCATTATTTAAAAGGATAAAATAAGGTGTTTTCGTATGCCTTATGCCGACGTTGACCGCCACACAGAATCCCGTATTTCTGTCAAGCCGTATCATCTCATACCCGGGCAGAGATGTTGTAACCTCCGTGCTTCCGTCTGTCGAACCGTTGTCAACCACCAGAAGCTTAAAATTCCGGCAGGTCTGTCCCTCAAGTGTCTTTATACAGTTTTCCAGCAGTTTTTTTTCATTATAATTCGGAATAATCACCGTCACTTCCGATGCGTCTGTCATCCCCGCCCTCCCGTTATACTGTTATCTCTGAGTGAATAATTGCTGTAAACCGAAGAAAAATTCGGATTGTAATAAGGATCCCCGCCCTTTAAGATAGAAATCCAATGGCTGCGCATATATTCGATCTCGCGCTGGAAACGCGCCGTCTTCTCAGGCGTATCTTCCGCTCCGCGTGATTTCGACTCATAATGCCACCCTTCCGCGTGCGGCTGATAGACGACAAGATACCCCATTCTGCGAACCTTAAGACAATAATCCACATCGTTAAACGCCACCGCAAGCGTCTCCGTAAATCCGCCCGCCCTCTCAAAAACCTCACGCTTTGTGATCAGGCACGCCGCCGTCACCGCGCTATAATCCATCGCCAGCGACGCCTTGTGAAGATAACCGCCGCGCTCCCCGGGAAGCCCCTGAAACATATTCTGGCCGATTCCTCTGGCGCTCCCGCCGACACCGACGACAACGCCTGCGTGCTGCACTGTGCGGTCCGGATAATACAGCTTTGCTCCGACGACGCCGACCTCCCTGCGCATGCAGGTCGAAAGCATCCAGACAAGCCAGTCCGGCCGCATCATCTCCACGTCGTTGTTCATCAGCACATAATAGCTGCCCCGCGCATGTGCCGCGCCAAAATTGTTAAGCCCCGAATAATTAAACCCCTTTGTCCAGACTGCCACACAGACCCTCTGTCCTCCGGAAAGCGTACCTTCAAACCGCCGTGCGCCCGCATCCCGGTGTTCCTCCGGCGCTATGCTGCGATAGTATTCAAATGTGTTCTCTTCACTGTCATTTTCGACAAGAATCACCTCAAAATTCCGGTATGCCGATTTCTCAATCGCGGCCATACACTTTTTCAGCGACGCAACCTCATCTTTATTCGGGATGATAACGGACACAAGAGGTTCCTCATTAAGAAAATACCGGACCTCGTAAAATCCCATATCTTTTGTCGCAGACACCTCCGCCGCCACGCCCATACGCCTTAAATGATCCTCGACCGCCCTTTTTCCTGCATCGACGGCATATTGTTTGCTGAACGGATTCTCCGACGTGGACTCCCGATGGCATCTCCAGTGATAAAGAATACGCGGCACATGCCCGATGGCCTCCGCCTGCTCCGCACAGCGCAGAATAAAATCGTAATCCTGCGCACCCTCATATTCCTTACGGATTCCTCCGGCTTTTTCAGCCAATGTCCGCTTAACCAGCAGGAAATGTGTGATATAATTGTTTGAACGCAGCAGATCGAGATTAAAATCCGGCTTTAAATGAGGCTGAAAATGTTTTCCGCCGGCATCGATCTTATCTTCATCCGTGTAGATCATTTCATAACCGGCGGACGGCTTCGCCGCTCCTTTTATGCCCGGCGCTTCCAGCCCGCTTATCTGCCCTGTTCCGCGTCTTATCAGCACGGCGGCTTCATAGAGTGCATCGGGCGCAAGCAGATCGTCGTGATCGAGAAACGCGATCCACTCTCCCGTCGCAAGCGCGATCGCCGCATTTGTGTTTCCTGCAATCCCCAGATTCTCTTCCAGACACGAATAAACGATACGTCCGTCTACCGCCGCATATTCCCCGACAACCGCCGCCGGATCCCTGCCCGCGTCCCCACTCCTGTCCCGACGGCCGTCGCCACCCTCGCGCGGACTTCCGTCCTCACGCGGACTTCCGTCCGCGAAGCAGAGCTGCCAGTATGGGTAAGTCTGCGCCTGTACGGATGCGATCAGTTCACGCAGAAATTCCTCTTTTGTGCGGTAAAGCGGCACCACAATGCTGATGACAGGCGCATCGGTCCACCCTGCCGCCCGCTTCCGCTGCTTTAAAAGCATATCCTCCGACGCCTTGTGATTTTCATACCAGGGTTCATAAGGAATGTCTTCCGCCTCCATTTTTTCCTTCAGCCGGATCACAAATTCTTTAAAACCATAATGTTTCAGATAACGCAGCCCTTTTACCGCCTTCTGAACCGTAATCTTCATACTCTCCCTCACCCCTGCCCTATCGGCCCGATTTCTGGTGTATATACAGCCAGCCGTCGGCATAATCTTTCCGCTCTTCCTCCGACATGGCTGTAAACGTGCCGAAATCCACCTTTGCCAGCGTCATCTGCTTCTCACCGCATTTGTAGCACTCCACATCCCTGCGCCTCGATACGACACGCATCCAGCCGCAGGAAGGACAGATAAATACTTTCATCATGAGAATCCCTCACCTCTCTTATCTGTGCAACGAAAAATCCGAATCATCCAGCGTCAGGCCAGGGTTATAATAAGGATCCCCCTGTTCGATTTCCCTGCGCCACCGTGACAACAGTATCTCCACCTCTCCCTGAAACCGCTCCACCTTCTCCGGAGAATCCTCGTAGCCGCGTGACTTTGATTCATAGTGATAAAATTCCGCATACGGATTATACACCACAAGCTTCCCCATCCTGCGCACCTTCAGGCAGTAATCCACGTCGTTAAACGCCACTGCAAGCTCTTCCGTAAGCCCGCCGGCCTGCTCATAGACGCTCCGCTTCGTCATCATGCAGGCAGCCGTGACCGCCGAATAATCCTGCGCGCAGAGAATCCTTCCAAAGGATCTTGTATCATACCGCGGCTTCCCGATAAATGCATGCCCCGCCGTGCCGCCAAAACCAAGAATCACACCGGCATGCTGTATCGTATCGTCGGCAAACAGGAGCTTCGCCCCGACGATTCCCACATCCGCGCGCATACAATAACCCAGCAGTTCGCTGATCGCCTCTTTGCCAATCATCTCCGTATCATTGTTGAGCAACAGAAAAAAGTCTCCTTTTGCCGCGCGCGCACCAAAGTTATTGATCTTAGAATAGTTGAAACCGCCCTCATAATACACCACCCGCACATTTTCATGCATCTTCTGCAGTTCTTCATAATAGGAAAAGGTCCCGCTCTCGACACTGTTATTCTCGACAATGACAAATTCAAAATTCCGATATTCCGATTTCTCAAAAACAGAGTCCACACATTTTTTTAAATCCGAAGCATGGTCTTTATTGGGAATGATTATGGAAACCAGCGGCTGCTCTCCCCATTCATATCTCGTGCGGTACATCCCGTAATTTACGGCATTTTCCACCCGGGCCGGAATCCCCAGCCGCCGATAATGCGCCTCTACCGCTCTCCTGCCGGCCTCAAACGCATAAAGCTTGCTCTCCGGGCTGGCTGCCGTGGAGCCCATATGGCTTCGCCAGTGATAGAGAACTTTCGGCACATGACAGACATTCTCTGCCTGCTCACAGCATCGCAGAATAAAATCAAGATCCTGTGCGCCCTCGTACTCGCTTCGGAAACCTCCTGCACCGTCTGCAATCTTCCGGCTCACCGCGAACAGATGACAGATATAATTTACACTGCACAGCAGATCGATATTAAAGTCCGGCTTCAGATGCGGTTCAAAATATTTTTTCCCATCCATGCTGACTTTATCCTCGTCGGAATAAATCACATCAACCGCCCGGTCCCGATTGAGGGCCGCGGCAAATTCATAGAGCGCATTTTCGGCAAGCAGATCATCATGATCCGCCAGTACAATAAAATCCCCCTCTGCCATCGCCAGCGCCGCATTGGTATTTTCCGCGATCCCCCCGTTTCTCTCCAGTGTGCGATAGAAAATGCGGGAATCCTTTCCGGCGTATCTCTCCAGAATCCCCGTCAGTTCTGTCCAGCAGCCCCCGTCCGCATCGCGGCTTCCATCCGCAAGAACGAGCTGCCAGTGCGGATAGGTCTGTCTGCAGACAGAATCGATCAGCTCGCACAGATACCCGGGTTTTGTCTTATAAAGTGGAACGACAACGGAAAACAACGGGGAAAAAGAAAACGTCTCCTGTCTCTGACGCGCAAGCTCTCCGGCGTCCGCATCATATTTCCGGCGCCACTTATCATAAGATGTTTCCTCCCTGCCGCGGAGTTTGCCGTTTATTTTATATAATGTGGCAGACAGGCCGTTTCGTTCCAGATAGCGCACCGTATCGCCCGTCTTATCCAGCAGAAACTGCAGCGTATTCCCCTCGTCCCATTTCCTGAGCCGTGCTCTCGCACGCTTATCCGCACTGCGCATTTCCAGAAAGAAAGGGCCTTTGCTACTTTCCGGAACCTCTGCCCGGACCAGAAACCCCGGCTTCAGCTCTTTGGAGCACTCCGGATACACAGATCTTAGATCCTTTCTGAAATAATGATCCACCTTTTGCGGCAGCTCCTGCCCGGACGCATCCAGAAGCACCAGCTTAGTCTCCCCTTCCGGCATGCACCACCCCGTCACGGTAACGCTTTCCTTTTCTCTATGGCAGTTCTCGATATAAAAATTTAATTCCGTCTCCAGCCGCCGCAGTTTCCTTGTTGTGGCGGAATATGCTTTTGACCATCCGCGTCCTGCTTCCTGCCCTTTAACCGGCCCGAAGGCCGACTTCACCATAAACCGCCGGTACTCCCTCCAGTTTTCCGGCAGCCTCACCACTCCGACGACTTCTTCCTTAATCTCGTTGACCGCCCCCAGATATTTCTGGCGCACCTCCGCACCTGTATTGATCAAAAACTCCGTCTGCAGTTCTTTTTCGTCAAGGCTCACCGCCAGCGCATGCTCGCGCGCGCTGCCGTCAAAAAACCAGCCCACAAAGACAACCGTATTTTTTTCTTTCAGATGGAAACGTATCTTTTCCACAAAAAATCTGTGTGTATCCATTCTCCGTCCCTTCTTCGTCAACATAAATAAACTGCCATGCAGCCCGGCTCTGCGCTTACGAACGCCAAAACGGATGGCCCGTCAATCCCTGAAATAAATATCGCGCGTATATACCTTCTCCTGCACATCCCTTAACATGTCATCCAGACGGTTTGCCGCGATCACGTCACACATAAGATCGGAAGAGCGTCGTGTAGGGAAAGAGTGTAGGTTATAGGGTGGGTGGG
>CANDFU010000006.1 GCA_947384095.1 uncultured Roseburia sp.
ACAACACTATAACCTACACTCTTTCCCTACACGACGCTCTTCCGATCTATTGTGCGCCTTTAAATATTCCGCCAGGTAAAGGGCAAGCGCAGAAATATGTTCACAGTTTTTTTCTTTGGCATACCAGCCGTAATACATCCCATAGCAGGACGGGCACTGGCATTTCTTATCAAGAATCCCGTCGCGTGCAAACGTAAGAAACGTCTGATATACGCCGCTGCCCTCCCTGACTGTGGCCGCAATCTGCCCAAGCTGTTCCGCCGTCTGCCGCGCATAACAGGTGGTGACAGGGCCGAACTCCATATTGTTTTTCCCTAAAGCAGCCTTTCCCTTTTTAATGTCAACCGCCTTAAGCCCCATATCCGCCAGCAGACGCTCTGCATCAAAATAGCGGTAGGAATCGTCCTCATATGTCCCCGCCGCTCCTCCTTCGTCAGCTGCCTCCGCGAACTCCTCTGTCTCTCCTTCTTTTATGGCCTCCGCCTTTAAGACGGCAGGTGAAAATTGATCTCTCCGTTCCATGTTATTTCCTTTTCTTTTTCATCTGTTCTTCTGATTAAATCCTTCCACTCAGGCCGGACGTCCAAATGGATTCCATCTCCTGTACTCATTATAACAGCCTGCTTTTCCTGTTACAAGCCGCTTTTGGGATGCGCTCCGATTCCTGCGTCGGCAGAGGCAGACGCCCGCTCCACGCAAACTGGTATGGTCATTTTTATTATAATTGGCTATTTTCACCAAGCCAATCTGTGTTATACTTGATTCCAGCCTGTGCAGAAGACAGCGGACACACCCGGTCCGGTCCCGTCGCGCAGGAAAATAAAAAAAGGAGTGACTCAGCCATGAAAGACCAGAAAATGAAAAAAAACGTAACCGCCGCGCTGTTCGCGGCCATGACCTGCATTGCCACCATGATTATCAAAATTCCGACGCCGACCATGGGCTATATTCATCCGGGAGACTGCTTCGTTCTTCTCAGCGGCGTTGTGCTCGGCCCCTGCACCGGCGCCCTGGCCGCGGGCGTCGGTTCCATGTTTTCCGATATCTTTTCCGGATATATGTCCTGGGCCCCTGCAACCCTGCTGATCAAGGCGCTGACAGCCGGAACCGCAGGCGTCCTCTTCCACCGGCCAAAGAAACACGGCAAGGCCATGCGCGCCCACTGCGCCGCGCTCGTCTGCGGCGGAATCCTCGGCGAGGCGATTATGGTAATCGGATACTTTGTTTACGAGGCCGGTCTGGCCGCCTTTGGAAGCGGCTCACTCTCCGCCGCCTCCCTGGCCGCAGGGGCCATGTCTGCTGCTGCCGGAATACCTTTCAATATCGTACAGGGAACGGTCGGTATTCTTCTCGCTGTTCTTCTGCTTCCCGTCCTCGTCCACGTTCCGGATATCCGTGAATGGATTCAGAAAACGGGTTCTCCGGCTTAATGACTTACAAGTACTTCATACTATAAAGAAAGATAAGAGACGGCAATGAATATGGCAGACCGGATACAATATTTAAGAAAGACAAAAGGAATAACTCAGAAAGAACTGACAGATAAGGTCGGTGTTTCAAGACAGGCTGTTTCCAAATGGATATCCCATCGACAGTTTTTATCGTTTTTTGATTATTTTATGCTTTTGGCGGGCGGTATGCCGGGCAGACCACAGAAACTGTCTGGGGGCAATGATTATTCAGGCAGCAGGAGTTGCCGGATATTTTATCGGGCGGTTATTTTCAGCGGAAAAAGCACCGTTTTCGACTGACTGGCTTACTGTCATCGGGGCTGCTTTTATGCCAGTATCCATGATAACCGGTTATCTCGCAATAACTTTAATTACAAGCTATCTCTTTGAGAAAAAAAGAATACGTACTACAGCGTAATCAGCAGGGCTGCCGCACTCATTACCGGGTGCGGCAGCCCCCATTTTTTACTGCCATATCTCCAGATCAAGCTTCCCCATTCCACACTCCAGCCGTATCGTTCCGACGGCACCCGCATTCTTTATCTGCTTACTTCCGGCTATCCCCGCATAACTGGATCCGTTTATCGTCAGATCCCCCATTCCGCAGGACAGATCATAATTATAATCCGACTCGTTTCCTTCCAGCTCCATCGTCATGCTTCCCATACTGCATTCCACCTCGATGTCGCCGCTCACGGAGCCAGCCATGATAAACTCTCCCATTCCGCATTCCGCCTCGAGGCTGCCACAGGAGACGTTCTCCAGCTCCGCGATCCCGGCACCGATCTCCACATCCAGTTCCCCCTCAACCTCCAGATCGCTCAGCGTGACTGTCCCCGCGCCCACCGTGAGCGACATCTCTTTGCAGACCATACCCCCGATTGCAAAATCCAGGTCTGACGCCGCCACATCCAGGTCTAATTTCTCAAAACACATCTCTCCCGGGATTTCGATGATAATTTTCGGCGCCTCCCCCTTGCGCAGATGCGTCTCCTTCGGTTGGTATGCAATCTCCAGCGAATCGCCGTCCATGCCGCCTTCATAATACTTCCGGCTTCCGCCTTTCACCGTCACAATAATTTCCGAAGCCCCGGTTCCCTCCTGGAAAACAACCTCTGCCGCGCCGATCTCCACATCCAGCTCCCGGATACCGTCTGTCTGATAGCGATAGATGTCCTTATCGCCGGTTTCTTCATATGTTCCGCCGTCAGTTTCTCTGTCGTCACTGCCCCAGTATACCCCGTCTCCAAAATGCCAGGACCCGAAATCAAATTCTCCGTTCCGGGCCATTCCTTTTATTGTACTGTATCCCGCGCCCATCACAGTCGCAAGCCCCATCAGCAGTATACCGGCTCCCGCCATGACAGCGACAAATATCAGACTAATCCTCGTAAACTTTTTCATACCATCCGCTCCTTTCTGTTTGCAAACGGCTTTCTGCAGAGACGCACAATCCCACGAAACGCCCACGGCAGAAATACGCCCGTCACCCATACGACCAAAATTACCGCGAGAAGGCCGAACGCCAGCGTCAGCAGCCCGCCGCCGATCAGACCGATTCCGACTGCCAGGCCTCCCTCAAATAAAAGCCCGAAACCGACGCCGCACAGTAAAATCCCCACAAAAATCAGCGAAGCCGTAACCGCAACAATCGTCACCGTCACACCGAAGAGCGCTGCCACCACCGCGAGCAGCACCGACAGAATCACAAGCAATATCGTCAGCCAGACCGGCGCCGTGATAATTGCAATCACAATCCCAAGTCCAGACCCGTCGCCTTCTCTTTTCTTTTCCCCGCCGACACCCTGTACCGTCTCGTTCAGGTTTTTATAATATGCGGCGTCCCTGTCTGCATACGTATTGTAATAGCCATTGCTGCCGTCAATCCCCAGATTTTTTAATATACTCTCCGCGACCTTCTGCGGCGACTCCAGTTCCGCCAGAATAAGCGCCTCGTTTTCCTCTCCGGCATCCTCAAAATAACTCCGGTAAAATGCCAGAGCATCCGCCCTCTCCTCCTCTGATATCCCGGAAAGAAGCCCTTCCAGCTCTCTTAAAAACTCTTCTTTCATTCTTTCACTCCTCCATCCCACTCCGCAGAAGCGGATTTCGCTTCCTCCGAAAACAATTCCGATATCTTCGTCGAATACTCTGCCCACTCTCTGCGGTACAAAATCAGTTTCTGCTCTCCGGTCTCCGTGATCCGGTAATATCTCCGGTTTCTCCCTCCGCACTCCCGATCGTACACGATAAGGCACTGATCCTTCTGCAGTCTTCTTAGCACCGGATAAAGCGTCGACTCTGATACGTCGATGGCCCTTCGCACATCCTGCGTGATTTTATAACCGTATGTGCCTTCATCCTCTTTCGACACAACTGCCAGCACAATCGCATCCAGCAGGGCGGCGCCTGTGTTAAACACCATATTCTCAACTCCTTTTCTGATGCGCTTCACAATAGATACTATTTTATTTTTAATATTATTTCTTTATCAATACTATACACTATATAGTATTATGTTGTCAATATTATTATACAAAAAAATCAGGTTTTTTCACAATATGAGCCAGCCGCCTGTGACGATACAATATATGACTCACAATTGAAAAAAACCCGATTTATCAATTCCTCTATACTCAGAACTTCGGATATCAGAACTGCTTCTTCTCCACAATCCGGATGCTGGTCAGCACAGAACCTACAATCAAAGCAATATAGACCGCGCTTCCCAGCGCAATCCACCCGCCGGTTCCGATCGCCTTCGTCCACTGCATATCCAGGCGCGGAGCCACAATCTTCACCGCCAGCGCCACAAGACCGAAAACTGCAGCCATAAAGATCAGAGATATGATCCTGCTCCTCTCCGCTCCAAACTTAAGATGCATCGGAAGCGTAAAGGAAAGCAGAAATCCGGCCGTAATCAGAGCAGCCAGCGTCCCTGTGATCCACTCCCCGGATTCCATATCCGGATTTCTGACCAGAGCAAAAAGAAGAGCCATACACATCGAAGCAGACCAGCCGATACCGCCCGTCAGCAGGCCAAACAGATACTTCTCCGCCACATATCCCCTTCTGCTGACCGGGAGCGTGAAGAGAAACGCATACCCGTTATTATATTCATCATAGCTGACCGTACTGATTGTAAAAAAAACACACAGCATCGTCATATAGGTAAGCACAAAAGAAATATGCTGTCCCGAAAACAAAAACAGCGCCGCAATCAGAAACATGGTGATAAAATACTGCTTCTGCCCTGCCAGAAGCTTAAAATCTTTAATCAGTAATCCCTTCATATTCATGCATCCCCTTCTATATGTCCGTTCCCGCCGTCATCATCCGGATCACCTCGTCTATACTTCCCTTTTCCACGGCAAGCCCGGGGTAATTATCAAGATAAAACTGCCTCTGATCCGTCAGCAGGCCGTAACCGAAATTCTCTTTTTTCTTCTTCAGCAGATACGTCTTATCCAGCGCCGCGCACTGCTCCTCATCCGCCTTGATCAGCCCGTATCTGCTTAAAATGACGTCTGTTTCCTCGTGAAGAAGGATCCTTCCGTCGGAAATCAGATAAAGATCATCGCAAAATTTCTCCAGGTCGCCCGATATATGGGAGCTCATGAGCACAGCGTTATCGTCGCATCCCTCCAGATATTCCTGCAGAAGCTCCAGCAGTTCATCCCGCGCCACCACGTCGAGCCCCGACGTGGGCTCATCTAAG
The DNA here is from genome assembly GCA_947384095.1 of uncultured Roseburia sp. GTDB lineage: Bacteria > Bacillota > Clostridia > Lachnospirales > Lachnospiraceae > Roseburia. Next base: position 5,170 of record CANDFU010000006.1, read on the forward strand.
ATCAGCAGCCTGGCATCGTGTGACATCGCGGCAATCAGCTTTAGCTTTGCCCGCATACCGGTGGAAAATTCCCTGATCTTTTTCTTCCCGGGCAGTCCGAATCTGCGGCATTCCTCCAGAAACTTTGTGGAATCATACTTTGTATACATCCCGCGCATGACCGCCGCCACATCTCTTACCGTCAGATATTCGCTAAACCCGGAATCGGAGAGAACAACACCCAGCTTTTCCTTATCCTGCGGTGTTAACGCCGTCTGCGGTTTTCCCAGAACCTCTATCGTTCCGCTGTCTATTGAAATCAGGCCCAGAGCCGCCTTAAATGTCGTGCTTTTGCCCGCCCCGTTGCGCCCGATCAGACCGGTAACCCTGCCCGGATACACTGTCAAAGAACAGTCCAGCGTAAACTCTCCATACTGTTTTTTTACTTCCGTCAATTTGAGCATTGCTTTCTCCACAGATTTATTCCTCCATAATCAGCTCCAATATGTTCCGCAGCTCATCGTCTGACATCCCGTATTCCCTGCCCTTTGAGACGACGCGCTCCATGCCCTCCTCTACTTCCCTGCGCCACGCCTCTTCCAGAAAAGAGGCGTCTGCAGCGGAGATAAAACTGCCCTTGCCGTGTACTGTGACGACAAATCCCTCCTCTTCCAGAAAATCATAGGCTTTCTTCACAGTCAGCGCGCTGATTTTCAGCTCCTTCGCCAGAGCCCTGACGCTCGGCAGCACATCCCCGTCCCCCAGCAGGCCTTTCAATACCTGCGCTTTTATCTGCTCTGTAATCTGCTCATAAATCGGCTGCATCGATGAGTTGTTTACAATAATTTTCATATCAGTCCTCCACACATGCGCATAATGTAGATTTCTCTGCAATAAACAGTATATAACAGTATATAACTGTTGTCAACTGTTATATACTGTTTGCTTTTTTATCAGGCCAGATTTCATAGGAAAGCCGGATACTTTCGCGCTTCACAGCAACAAGATTTTTCCTATGAAAGAACAAAGAATCCGGCCCTGCCGGATTCTCCGCCTGCGGCGGGCCGCTTTTGCGACGTACTTTCTCCTCCGACGAAGAAGGCGGCATAGCACGCAAGCTACACCGCCTTCCGGACAGGATTGTCTTCCTTTCTCTATGAACTCTGCCCCAGCGCAAGAAATGACATTCTCACCGCCTCCGCAACGTTCTTTTCCGCCATGACATACAGCACGACGTCCCCGATATTTTCCAGTATCACGCTCTCCGCCTCCACACAGACCCATTTCCGCGGCTCTGCGTGTTCCATCAGTTTCTCTTTGGCAGCCTCCGCGTCTTCCCCGTCCGCGAGGCGCAGCACCACGCACTGATACGCCGTCGCCGTCACCATCGGCGAGGAGCAGACCGAATCCGTATATTTTACCTCGTCCGTGCCCAGAACATAAGCCTCGGTGCTCTCATCGATCGGGCTGGCCACATAGGAATCCATGGAATCCCTGAACTCCTGATCAAAATCGGCGTTTTTGTATACCTCGTTTAAGATTTCCTCGCAGCTTCCCTCAAGTCTGGCGCCGCCGCTGTTTTCACTCTGTCTGTCTCCGCAGCCGCATAAGAAAACCAGTCCTGTCAGACACAAAAGCAGCGCTCCGGTCAGTCGTCTCATCGTATCAACCTCCTTTTTCCGATGGTAACTATCATTCCCCTGTTTTGCACGGTCTATTCTTCCGGCAGGCAGACGGCAATGTGTACGTCGTCAAGCTGTTTCTGCCCTACCGATGCCGGAGCGCCCATCATCACGTCCATCGCATTCTTGTTCATCGGGAACGGTATGATCTCACGGATGCTCTCCTCTCCGCAGAGCAACATGATCATGCGGTCAACTCCCGGCGCGATCCCGGCGTGGGGCGGCGCACCATAGCAGAACGCATTGTACATTGCGGGAAACCTGGCTTTCACGTCTTCCTCGCCAAGCCCCACCAGTTCAAACGCCTTGATCATAATCTCCGGGTCGTGGTTCCGGACCGCCCCGGAAGAAAGCTCTACGCCGTTGCACACCAGATCATACTGGTATGCCAGGATCGACAACGGTTCCACTCCGGCAAACGCGTCCATCCCTCCCTGCGGCATCGAGAACGGATTGTGGCAAAATTCAAGCGTACCGGATTCCTCCCCGATCTCATACATTGGAAAATCCACAATCCAGCAAAATTCATAGCAGTCCCTGCGCATATGCTTTCCGCTCGCAGCTCCCAGGAGCCTGCGCAGGACGCCCGCCGCCTTTTGCGCCGTCTGTTTCTTTCCGGCGGTAAGCCCGACAAAGTCTCCCGGCTTAAGCCCCAGCGCTGCAGTGACTGCATCTTTTCGCTCCGCCACAAACTTTGAAATCCCTCCGACAGGCGCGCCATTTTCATCCATCCTGAACCAGAAGGCCTTTTCGGCAGTCAGAACCTCCGTCTCCGCACAGATTTTATCAATCACCTTGCGCGACGCCGAAAATCCGTCCACCACGACGGCTTCTACCGTCTGGCCGGCAAACGGCCCGAAACCACAGTCCGCCAGCACTTCCGTCGCATCCTGAAGCGTCAGGTCAATGCGCAGGTCCGGCTTGTCCGTCCCGTATTTCTCCATGGCCGTAAGATATGGAATGCGCACAAAAGGAGCTCCGGAGGCCGTCTGATAAACACCGTACTTCTCAAACACCGGCGGCAGCACCTCTTCGATCACCGAAAACACATCCTCCTGCGAGGCAAACGCCATCTCCATATCGAGCTGGTAAAATTCGCCCGGCGAGCGGTCCGCACGCGCATCCTCGTCACGGAAGCACGGAGCAATCTGAAAATACCGGTCAAACCCGGACGCCATCAGAATCTGCTTGAACTGCTGCGGCGCCTGCGGCAGCGCATAAAACTTCCCGGGATGGTTTCTCGACGGAACCAGATAATCCCTGGCTCCCTCCGGGGAGGAGCAGGTCAGGATGGGCGTCGTGATCTCCACGAAGTCCAGCGCGCTCATTCTGTTCCTGAGCTCCGCAACCACCCGGCTCCTTAAGACAATCCTGTTTTTTACGGAAGGATTGCGCAGATCAAGATACCGGTACTTAAGACGCGCATTCTCGTCCGCCTCCTTCGACTGGTTGATTTCGAACGGGAGGGCATTGTGAATGCATTTTCCCAGAACACCGATCTTTTCCGGCACGACCTCGATCTCACCGGTCGCGATCTCCTTATTTTTGTTCGAGCGCTCTCTGACGACTCCCTCGACGGAAAGTACCGACTCCTTGTTCACCCCGTCAAGCTGCTGCATCATCTCCTCTGTCTCTATTACGATCTGTGTCGTCCCGTAAAAATCCCTCAGAATCACAAATCCAAGATTTTTGCTGACCCTGCGGATATTCTCATACCATCCGGCGAGCACAACACGCTCTCCGGCATTGGAAATACGCAGTTCGTTACAATTATGTGTCCTTGACTGAATCATTTTTCCAGCTCCTCACCTGTCATTTTTCCGCTTTGTTTCAATTGTTATATCTTACACCATGCCCACAGATTTTTCAATGATTTTCCGGAAAAGCAACCGGTGAATAAAATATTGCCCGCAAAATGCGACGGTTTCTTATAATGAAACTGTACTCACAGAAGATAAGCCCGCGGTTACCACGCCGCAGAATGGAGGAGAACTATGGGAACAACGCAGCCAATCCGGGAAAAATCCGAACTGAAAGCATTTCTGGCATACTATCAGAGCGTGCGCCCGTCGCCGCGAAACCAGGCACTGATCGTTCTGGGACTACACACGGCATTGCGCATCAGCGATATCCTCTGCCTGTCATGGGAAAATGTGTATGATTTCGAGAACGGAGCATTCTTCGTTCATCTTTACATACGCGAAAAAAAAACCGGAAAACAGAATATCGTCGCTTTAAACCGCCATGTCACCGACGCGCTGGAACAGCTTCGGAAAGAACGGATCCCGCTTCCCGCCGACTACATTTTCACAAAGGCCACCGATTTCACCACGCCGCTCTGCCGCACGCAGGCGTTCCGGATCGTCAAACGCGCCGCGGCCGAAGCGCTGCACGCCGAGCACATAAGCTGCCACTCCCTGCGCAAAACCTTTGGCTATCATGCATGGAAACAGGGAACGCCCCCGGCGCTTTTAATGGAAATCTACAATCACTCTTCCTACAGGGTGACGAAACGATATCTGGGAATCAGCCAGGACGAACGCGATTCCATCTTCATGGAAATGGATTATGAATAAAAAACAACCGTGCCCCCTGCCTGTACAGATCCCCGCAGACAGAGGGTACGGTATATTCTTTTCAGAGCTAATTTAACACCTTATCCAGTGTTTCAAACAAAATCCCGATATCAATCGGCTTTGCAATATGGCCGTTCATCCCGCACCGCAGCGCTTCCTGCCGGTCTTCCTCAAAGGCATTTGCAGTCATTGCGATAATGGGTATCTTCGACAATTCCTTATTTTCCAGCTTCCGGATTGCCCGGGTCGCCTCATATCCGTCCATCACCGGCATCTGTACATCCATAAGGACGAGCTGATAATACCCCGGCTCCGAGTGTTTCAGCATATCCACGGCAATCTGCCCGTTTCCGGCGACCTCGGTGCGAAATCCCGCATCGCCCAGAATGACAGTGGCAATCTCCTGGTTCAGCTCCACATCCTCTGCCAGCAGGATATTTCCCGAGCGCAGCTTTATGGCCTCCTTTTTACTCCGCTCCTTTTCTTCCTGTTCCGACACAATCACAGAGCGCAGACAGTTGCGCAGCTCTGACAAAAACAGCGGTTTGCTGCAGAACGCCGTGACGCCCGCCTCTCTCGCCTCTTCCTCTATGTCGGACCAGTCGTATGCGGTGAGGACAATCACCGGCACCTTATCCCCCATCTCTTTGCGGATCCTGCGTGTAACCTCGATACCGTTCATGTCGGGAAGAAGCCAGTCGACAATATATATCGTGTATTCATCCTCCCGCATGGACGCCTGCCTGCCGCGAAGCACGGCTTCTTTTCCCGATAGCGTCCATTCGGCGCGCATGCCGAGCTGTCCCAGCATATAAGAAACGCTGTCACACGTATTAAAATCATCGTCCACAACCAGCGCCCGGCGGTTCTTCAGCTCGGGAATCTCCCGCTGTTCTTTTGCCCCGGTATAAAGACGGAAGGTAAAGGAAACGATAAACTCCGAGCCTTCCCCCTGCCTGCTCTTCACCTCGATGGTCCCGTTCATCATATCCACAATATTTTTTGTGATCGCCATTCCAAGCCCCGTCCCCTGGATTCCGCTGATGGTTGTGCTCTCCCCTCTCTCGAAAGGTTCAAAAATATGTTTCAGAAATTCCTCGCTCATGCCGATGCCGGTGTCACTGATGGTAAATTCATAGTTGGCGCATCCATCCGGCGCCCCGGCCTTTTCCGTAATCCGCATACTCACGTGGCCCCCCGCGCCCGTATACTTCACGGCATTGCTCAGCAGATTCAGCAGCACCTGGTTCAGCCGCAGCTTATCGCAGTAGATATCCTCGTCAAACACATCCACCGTATCGATCTGCAGATCAAGCTGTTTTGCATGGATATCGGCCTGTAAAATATTGCGCAGTCCGTGCAGGATATCCGGCAGGCTGCAGGGCTTTTCCTCCAGATGAATCTTGCCGCTCTCAATATGACTCATATCCAGCACATCGTTGATCAGGCTGAGCAGATGATTTCCGGACGATGTAATCTTCCGCAGATACTCCTCCACCTGTTCCCTGTTATCGATATGCGAAATGGCAAGATTGGTAAAGCCGACAATCGCATTCATCGGCGTGCGTATGTCGTGGGACATATTGGACAGGAATACACTCTTTGCCTTGCTCGCCTGATTCGCCTGAAAAAGCGCATCCTCAAGAAGCGTTCTCTGCTCCATCTCCCTGCGGATTTCCCCGTCCACACTCCGAAATCCTAAAACAGCGCCGAAATTTCCGCTCTCTGTTCCGGTCCGCACAGCCTTCATCTGCGAATAAATCATATTTCCGTCCTGCAGGACACGATAATTTACGTAATAGATCTTCTTTCCTGCCAGCCTCTCCTTAAGCACCTCCACGGAAATCGCCCTGCGCAGCATCTCCCTGTCTTCTTCAAATACAAACTCCTCTATATACTGCTCCATGCTCTCTTCGAGCGAAATTTCCTTTCCAAAAACCAGATCGCCCTGTACGCCCCTGTTGTGCTCATCCCGCAGGCAGATCCCGCTGCCTGTGTCAAGATCAAAGAAGCAGACGAGATTATAATCTATGCTTAAGGCCTGAAACAGCTCCATCTGACGCCTTTCATTCCTTTTTTCCTGCTGTTTCTGTGCCGTACAGTCTAAAAGGAAACGCTGGTAAATCAATCTGCCGTTTTCCTTCAAGAGCTTGATATTTCCCATAACGTGCAGGATTTCGCCGTCCCTGTGCCGCACGCGATATTCCACACTGACACTGTCGCCCTCTTTTTTCAGCGTCCGGATATCCTTATTCAGCTTCACCCGGTCTTCCTCCACAACCGAAGCAGCCGTAAGGCGGAAACCGTCTTTTATCATCTCTTCCTGCGTCTCATATCCAAGAATCTGAAGCGCCGCCCTGTTGATGCTTAAGACATGCTCTCCGTCCACCGTATGACGCATCACTCCGCAGTCAATCGTAGTAAAAATCGTCTCCAGCGTCTGATTTTTACTGATGATCTCCCGTTCGTACGCACGCTCCTGCGTCACGTCAATCGCAACCCCGACCGTTCCCATCACACTGCCGTCCAGATCATACAGGGGCGATTTATAAGTCGTCAGCGTCCTCATCCCGCCCCCGGCCCTGATTGTCTCTTCGGAAACGCAGGTCTGCTTTTTGCGCATAACCTCCAGCTCCGACTCGATGCAGGCCGGATCGTCCTCTTCCACGTCCCAGATATAGGCATGGCCCTTCCCTTCTACCTGTTCCCGTTCTTTATTGACGGTCTTTAAAAAACTGTCGTTCACCTTTTTATGAATCCCGTTCTTATCCTTATACCAGATAAGGTTCGGGATATGGTTGATCGTAGCATCCAGATATTGTTGTGTCTGCCAGAAGTCCTTGCGCATCTTATAAGATTGCTGCCACCTGAAAAAACGAAACCGGATTTCTTCTTCTGTTGCAGGCATCCGCCATATATCGCTGATCTTTGACAGACAGTCCGAAAAAAGGGCGACCCCCTCTTTTTCCGTCAACAGAATAAGCTGTGCCTTCTCACTTTCCACACGCGCCAGAAGCTGCAGCGCTTCTTCCCTGTCCATGCCCTCTGAATTGATAAAAATCACATCCGCACCGTCTCTTTGTCCTTCCTCCTGCGTACCGCCCTCCAAAAACACATGCGAAAAATGCACAAGAGGCGTCATCTCTTTTATGACCTCAAAAGCTCTGCACGCACGCCCCGTCAGACAAAATTGAATACAGCAATGGTACATGTCCACTTCCTCCCCGATCATCTGCAATAATTTATCCGGCAGCCTACTCCCTGAAAAACTCCACGATCTCCCGGTATCCCTCTGCCGCCAGCTTCTCCTTCTGAAATTTCTTATTCTTATTCATGCGCACGACCAGCACCTGCTTTCCGGCCGCTCTCTCGCCCTGGGCCTTCGCGATAATACCGGAAAGCCGGTCGGCAGCACAGCCCTTTTCAATCAGATAGGCAACTTTTTCCGGCTGGGCCGGAATCGTAAAACCGCTCTCCATCAAAAGCAGGATAATCCGCTCAAAACCGATCGAAAATCCACAGGCAGGGACGTCATTTCCGGTAAACCGCCCTACCATTTTATCGTAACGGCCGCCGCCGCCGCACGCAGCGCCCAGTTCCGGCATGGCAATCTCAAAAATTGTCCCTGTATAATACCCCATCCCGCGCACCAGCGTCGGGTCAAACACCAGTTTAAACTCCGCCGTCCCGGCCGCCGCAACACTCTCCATCATTGCGGCAAGATTGTCGGCGACATCCGGCGCAAGAAATCCCTGCAGCTTTTCCGACAGGTAGCCAAGACCGTCGGCCGCCCCCTTTACTCCGGAAAACAGCGAGAGATACCGGTCGACGTTCTCCTTCGCATACCCTTCCTTTTCCAGCTCCCGCGCCACGCCTTCCACTCCGATCTTGTCCATTTTATCAAGCGTGATAAAAACCGCCTCGAGCGCTTCCTCCGGAAAACCGCTGTATGAGGCCATCGCCTTTAAGATACGGCGGTCATTGATACGGATCTCAAAGTCCTTAAATCCCAGCTTTCCGATTGTCGTCGTGGTGGCGAGAATCAGTTCAATCTCCGCCAGATTTCCAGGCTCTCCGATAATGTCGATATCGCACTGCATAAACTGGCGGTAACGCCCCCGCTGCGGGCGGTCCGCGCGCCAGACATTCCCGATCTGAAGCGCCTTAAACGGCGACGGCAGCTGATTCGCATTATTCGCATAAAAACGCGCCAGCGGCACGGTCAGATCATAGCGCATGCCGAAATCCACAAGCTCTTCCTCCGTCTGCGCCTCCTTCACTTTTAATTTTTCTCCACGCTTCATCACCTTAAAGATCAGTTTCTCGTTCTCTCCGCCCTGCCTGCTGCTTAAATTTCCAATATTCTCCATGCACGGCGTCTCAATGGGGGTAAAACCGAAGCTGCGGTACGTCTCTTTGATGACCTGCTGTACATAATCGCGAACCTCCATCTCGCCCGGCAAAATATCTTTCATGCCGTTTACCGGCTTTTTACTCATTGCCATACGTCCATCCTCCACATTTCCTTCACTTTTCATCTATCGCCGCGTCAGCCCAAAATCTTACCGATCTCCGCGAGCAGCGTGTCTTTCACCGGCGGCTTTAAGAGATATCCCGCCGGTTTTAATTTCAATACCGCCTCGATCGTCGCCCGGTCGTTTACGGCTGTCAGGAACACCACCGGAATCTCTCTGAGCTCTTCCTCCGCACGTATCATCTCAAGCGTCATTCTGCCGTCGCAGACCGGCATCTCATAGTCCAGCAGAATCAGGTCCGGCCTCTTTTTTCCGATGGAAGTCATGGCCTGTGCGCCCGAAATCGCAATCGTAACGTCATAATGCTCCTGCAGCATCGCCTTGATCGTCCTGAGCGCCGTACCATTATCGTCAACCACCAGAACCCGCTTTCTGCCGCTGTTTTCTTCCGCCGCTTCTTTTTCTTCCACTTCCTTTTGGTCCAGCCCCAGCCTTCTGCACACCGCCTCCATAATAACGGTATTCTCCACCGGCCGGATCAGATTTTCAAACTGTTCCCCTTCATAATATTTAAAAAATTTACCGCTCTCCTCTTTTGTTCCGATCGTAAGAACCGGAATCTGCGCATACTGGTCGCTCAGCAGAAAAAAGATCGACGTATCGATTCCGTATGCGCCGATCAGGCTGATTACGACCAGATCGGGTTTTACAATCTTCAACATTCCTTCAAGGACCCCCGCGTTTTCCGAACAAAGCTGTACATGAAAATACCGGGACAGAAAATGATTCGTCTCATTCACCACAGTGTTAAACTTTCCGATCAATAATATTTTTTTCATTTTCTCCTCCTGTCACTCCATCTGCCCGGCCAGCAGGACCGCAATGCGGTCTGTTTCCTCCGGATCCAGATTTGTCACCGCGTCTGCAAGCTTTTGCATATTGCGCCCGATTTCTTCGGGATATTCATATGCCAGAAGCTGCCCTGTCAGTTCGTCCGCCCGGTCAGTATCCATCTCCCGCATACTGATCCGCACCATTTCCACAAGTGCTTTTATCACCGAATCGACCGCCGCTTCTTTTTTCGCAGTGACGCCTATGTCAAAAACCCCCTGCAATTTCTGCCGGTAACTGCGCCACTCCTCCAGAAATATCATTGTCAGGGACACAATCACATCTATTTTACCATCTTTTGCCGCATATTCCAAGACCCTTGCGACACCAGAGAGCGGCGCGATTCCCACCGTGGCCGCGAGACTTTTCATGGCGTGTACCTGGATCCGGTACTGTTCCAGGCATTCCGGCTCGCCAATGCGCCCGTATGCCTGCTCAAGAGCGTCCGCCGCAGAGCCGATCTGTGCATAAAATTCCTTTACCGTGTATCGGAGCAGTTCCATATCCGGCAGATGGAGCCACGCATAATTCCAGTCCAGCCCTTCCACAAAAGGCAGATCCTCCGGGACCGCTTCCGCCCCGGCCGCCTTCGCCTGTCCCGATGTGCCCTCCGTTCTGTCCGAAGCGGCCAGCAGAAGCTCTCCGGGCAGCCATTTTCTTATCATATTTTCCAGCTTTTCCGGTACGATGGGTTTTGACAGGAAATCATCGAAGCCTTCCGAGAGATATTGCTCTTTCGCCCCCGACACCGCATTCGCAGTCAGCACGACAATCGGTGTATCCCTGCACGGGCATTCCGGCAGCGCTTTTATGGCATGAAGCGTTTCCACGCCGTCCATTCCAGGCATCATGTGGTCGAGAAAAATCAGATCATAATGCTGTTCCTGTACCAGGCGCAGACACGCCCCGCCTCCGTCGGCTTCCGTCACAAGAACCTGCGTCTCCTTCAGAAGATTCCGCAGTACCTTGCGGTTAACGGCATTGTCGTCCACCACCAGTATCTCTGCATCCGGCGCGCAGAAACTTGTACTATAGAGGTAGTTTTCCGTCATCTGATGTACTTTCGACTCAAAATCCCCGACCGGCGTGTGATCCATAATCTTTTGTTCCAGTTCAAAATAGAACTTCGACCCCTTTCCATACACACTCTCGACCTTAAGCCTGCTGCCCAGCAGTGCCAGAAGCTGAATCGTAATACTCATGCCCAGCCCCGTGCCTTCTATGTTGCGATTTCTGTCTTCCTCAATCCGCTCAAATTCCGCCGACAATTTCGGCAGATCTTCTTCCCTGATTCCGATACCCGTGTCTTCCACTTCAAACCGGAGAATCTCCGTCTCCCCTGCGCCGCGGCCCTCAACCCGCAGCCGCACCGTTCCCTCATGCGTATATTTGACCGCATTGGTAAGGATATTGGTTAAGATCTGGCGGATACGCACATCGTCTCCGTACAGCCGGGACGGAATGTCGTGGGCGACCTCCACTTCAAGCCGGAGGTTTTTGTCCGCCGCACGCTGCGACGTCATATTCACCAGGTCGTGAATCAGACTGCTGATATCATATTCCACCGGCACAATCTCCATTTTGCCGGATTCAATTTTGGAAAAATCGAGAATATCATTGATCAGCGACAACAACGTCTGCCCCGCCGTATAGATATCCATGGCGTATTCCTTTATGTTTTGTTCGCCCGATTCACGCAGGATCATCTCATCCATGCCCAGCACCGCATTGATCGGCGTCCGGATCTCGTGAGACATGCGTGCAAGGAACTTTCCCTTGGCCTCGTTTGCCGCAAGCGCTTCCTGCCGCGCCGCGTCCGCCTCTTTTTTCGCCTGCGCAAGCAGACGATTCTGTTCCTCCGCGATTCTGACTTTCTGTTCCGCGTCCGCCCGATATTCTTTCGCAATCTTAAGAATATGCATAACCGCCATCAGCATGCCGGACGCTGTCATGCTGTACTGTCCC
>CANDFU010000007.1 GCA_947384095.1 uncultured Roseburia sp.
GGTGGTGGCGGCATTGGGTGATCAGTTCCCGCATCATGGAATGGGTATTGGCGTTGCCGCCGTCCATGTGTCTGGTAATGTAGGGGATTTCTGCCCAGACGACGATCCCTGCCCTGTCGCACAGTTCATAGAAATACGAATCATGCTGGTAGTGCGCCAGCCGGACAGAATTGGCCCCGACTTCAAGGATGGCCGCCAGATCCTCTTCCATGTCTTTTCTGGAAATGGCGATACCGGCTCCTTTTCTGTCCTGGTGACGGGAGACGCCGCGGAGCGGATATTCTCTGCCGTTGAGCAGAAATCCCCGCCGGGCATCGATTTCCATGGTCCGGCAGCCGAAGGAAATGCTGATTTCGTCTCCGCTGTCAAGCCTGGCTGATACAGTGTAAAGACAGGGGGCGTCCGGGCCATCCCACAGCCGGAGGTCTTTCAGATGGAACATACCTGTGGCGTAACCGTCGTGGGAGGTGACGGTCTGACTTTCGCCTTCCAGTGTGAGCGTTACCCGGGCGGCATTTTGCCAGGTCTCCACGGCCACGTCGGCGGTGCGGGTGTTAAGGTCAAGGCAGGGGGTGACCCGGATGCCGGGGCCGCCGTCGGTCAGAAGATCAAAGTGTTCGCCAGGGACGATGATCAGATTTACATCCCGGTAAAGGCCGCCATAAAAGGTAAAGTCTGCTTTCTGAGGATAGACACTGTCGTTGGAGCTGTTGTCCACCGTGATACACAGCGTGTTCTGCTCTGCCAGGCCATCAGTCAGATCTGTCCGGAAGGTGGAATAGCCGCCCTCATGACGTATCAGCTTTTTTCCGTTGAGGAAAACCTCAGCGGTCATGGCAGCGCCGTTGACTTCAAGGATGGCTTTGCCGCCTGGCGGAAGCTCTGGGCGGGCAAAGGTCTTGTAATATGAGGCAGTTCCGCGCCAATAGTCGTTGCCGCCGTCCTGGCCGTCCACGGCGTTCCAGGTATGGGGGAGGCCGGTTTTAAGTGCATCATCGGCCATGCACTCCTGCGAAAGGGAAGTTTTGGAAAAATACCAATTTTTGTTGAAGTTTATCACGTTTCTCATGATATCTGCTCCTTTCTGTTTTTGATGTGCGGTGAGAGTTTTTTCTCTCTATTTATGGTTATATCAGCAAAACAGGCAGAGCGATAGGATATTTATTTTATCAAATAGTATTTTTATTTGTTTTCTTGCAGGTTTGCAAAAATATTGCTATAATACAAAATAAAAGTCCTATTGTGAGGAAAGTGTGATGGCAGATTCTTTTACTCTTATGCACCTTGTCTTGGAAGAGCTGAATATCAGAACTACGGAGCTGCGCCTTCCCGTCCGTACGGTGGCTGATTTTCCGGATATGGGTTTGCGAAGGTTTTTATTTGGAGAAGAGGCCCTTTTCCATGAGACGCTGCCGCCGATAAAGCAGTTGCAGGGAGAGAGGGCCAAGGTCTGGCTGATCAGGGATCGTTATCTGTGCAGATATTTTTTTAGCGCGGATGCAGACGGGTCCGGCCGGTGCCGGCTGATAGGGCCATATCTGACAAAAGAACCTGTAATGCGCGACATTACCGATATTGGCGGGAAGGCGGGGCTTCCGACGGCTGGTTATGATTTTCTGCGGACTTATTACAGGATGTTGCCAAAGGTCAGGGATCAGAATATGCTGGAGGTATTGTTCCGGTCGCATTATATGCTGGAATATGGACAGGCCGGGTTTGAACTCGTCACCTGGGAGATGGGTATCGTCGAATATTCTGCCCTGCCCGGTTATAGCCTGGAAAGTTCCGCCGGTTTGAAGGATTTTCTGGAACACAATTATCTTTTTGAACGGAGAATGACAGACTGCATCGCCCAGGGCAATCCTGCCGGGGCGATTGCCGTTTATTCGAAGCTACAGAAAAACGGGCTGGAAGCGCGCACAAATAGTACGCTGCGGGACGGTAAAAATTTTATGATTGTCTTAAATACTTTGTGCCGTGTGGCTGCCTACCGGGGAGGAGCCGGTCCGTCTGATCTTGACAGGTGGACAAGGGAATTTATCATAAGGATCGAAAACGCGGCTGACATCCGGGAAATCAGACCTCTGGGTATCAGGATGCTGAGAAAATATTGCGAGCTTGTACGCTCGGCAGAGAGCGTGCAGTACAGCCCGGTAGTCCGTAAGGCGGTCGATTTCATTTCCGGTTCATTTGATTCGGATCTTTCGTTGAAAGGGATGGCGGCCAGCTCCGGCGTCAGTCCGTCCTATTTTTCGACTCTTTTTAAAAAAGAAACGGGAAAGTCTTTCACGGAGTATGTGAAGGAAAAGCGTCTGGATTTTGCTGCGCAGCTCCTGCTGCAGACCAGCCTTCCGGTCGGCACGGTCGCTGCCGAGTGTGGTATTCCGGATAATAATTATTTTGCCCGGGTATTTAAGGCGTGGACGGGAATGACGCCCCTTCAGTATCGCGGCAATAAGAAGCGGAATATACCAGAAAATGTATAAAAAATACCTGTTATTTGTTTTGATTTCCTGATAAAATGAATAGAAAAGACAATGTCTGACAATCGTTTTTCGAAAAAGGAGGGAATGTTCATGATTTTTTCATCTGTCGATGCACGGGAATGTCCTTATGCGTATCCTGCGGCCATTCAGACTGCGTTAAAGTGGATTGCCGATCACGACGTCGCCTGTATGGATGCAGGTACGTATGAGATTTGCGGGCGGGATCTGTACATCAATATCCAGGATATCACGACACGGCCTGCAGAGGAATGCCGCCCGGAACGGCACAATGAGTATCTCGATATCCAGTACATCGTATCCGGCGTGGAGCGGATGGGCTGTGCGCCTTATACCGGAAGCGAGCCTGTTCTTGCGGATTATTCGGACAAGGACTTTGTTTTTTACAAGGATCCGGAGCGGGAAGTTTTTGTCGACGTAACACCCGGCTGCTACTGTATTTTTTTCTCCAATGATATTCATCGCCCGGGCTGCGCCGCCGGCGAGCCAGGAAATGTCCGCAAGGTCGTGGCCAAGGTAAAGATTTCAAAAATGGGAGAAGCGCAGGTTTAAAAGGAAGGGGGAAGAAAAGGGATGGCAGAACTGAGTATTGCCGTGTTAAACGGCCGGGGAGATGTTGTATGCAGGACAGAGGGAAAAGAGGAAATCCGGATTGTCCATCAGGGAAAATATGAGCCGGGGGACACGATTATTTTTACGACGGATGAGGTTCCTGCTTTTTACATTATCCGTGTGGACGGGGCGATGGATGAGGCATATGTATATCTCACACAGGAACGGGTGGAGTATCCGATTCCGTTTGAGCAGGAAAATCCGTTTCAGGCTGAGCGGATTTCCTACAGCCCTGGCGCGTTTATCGGAGAACGCCACTATATCACGATGCGGAGAGCCAGAATCCAGGAAAACGAAAATTACCGCAACCTGGCGGCGAACGTGATGGATCAGCAGGACGATAAGGGATGTTATCCCCATGTCCATGCGAACGCACAGACACAGGGACCGATCGCATCACTGTTTGCTCCGCGCAACGTCATTGACGGAGTGCTGGCCAATACCTGCCACTGGCCCTGGCCTTTTCAGTCCTGGGGGATTGACCAGAGAGCAGACGCAGAGATCACGGTGGAGTTTGGCCGGCCGGTGGATGTGGAAGAGCTGCGGCTGACGACCCGGGCGGACTTTCCGCATGACAGCTGGTGGGTGCAGGGGACGGTGTCATTTTCCGACGGCAGCAGCGAGCAGGTAAAACTGGATAAGCTGGCAGAGCCCCAGGCGTTTCCCATCAGACGCAACGGCATCACCTGGGTGAAAGTGGGGCAGCTGATCAAGGCGGACGATCCTTCCGTTTTTCCTGCGCTGACGCAGATCGAGGTGTTTGGAAGAAATTCGGACCGGTAAAGCCTGCGGTAAGTGCGGCGTCTGAACCGGGTTTCAAAGACTTTGCGGCGGGGCCGTCCGCCTGTTTTTTCTGGGTTACACAGGGCATGCGTTCTGCAGCGTGCCCTGTGTCTGATTTTGCTGATCTGTTTCGCAATTACCGGCAGGATGCACGGCGATCCTGTCCATTCTATTCGTATACTCCTGACTGCAATACTTTTCTTTCAGTAAAAATCCCTTTTCGGTAACCAGCCTGAAAACGCAAGGACTGACTCACAGACTGATCTTTACAAATGTGTGAAACTGAAATTAGATAAAAATCTAAAATTAGAATTGAGTATTAGATGGATATGTGATATTATAATGATTATTAGAAGGCCATCTAATGCAAAGTTTCACACACATCTGTTTCCTGCCGGGACTTACAGGTATGGCCGGCCGGAAAATGAGAAAAGGAAATGAGGCAGATTATGAACAGAAAAAAAGATACGGACAAAAGCGTCGGTTACCGCCAGGTGTTTACACAGAAGGAATATTGTAAGATTATATTTGCAAATCTGATCAGCCGTTTCGGCGATTCCGTTGATGCGATCGCATTTACCTGGCTGGTCTATGAAGTAACGGGCAGCGCTTCCTGGTCGGCATATATCGGGGCGCTCAATATGCTGCCGACGATTCTGCTGCAGCCGTTTGCCGGCCCGGTGGCGGAGCGCATGGATAAGAAAAAAGTTACGGTCGTGTCGGATCTCATACGCGCACTGATCGTCGCGGCCCTGGCCTTAGGCTATGTGTCTGGAAACTTAAATCCGTGGATAATGGCGGCGTTTACGCTGGTTATTTCCTCGGTGGAGGCGTTTCATATGCCGGCAGGCACGGCATTGATTCCGAAAGTGCTTAAGAAAGAGTACTATGAATACGGCATGTCCTTAAATACCATCGGGGGAAGGGCGATGGAACTGCTCGGCATCGGAGCGGCGGGCATCATTATCGGAACGGCGGGCGTCGGCGGGGCAATCCTGATCGATGCGCTGACTTTTTTTGGCTCTGCGGCCGTGCGCATGACACTGCGGGTGGAAAAAGAGGAGACGCGGCGGAAGGTGAACGATGGCCTGGGAATGAGGCAGTATTTTAAGGAGCTTGCGGAGGGATTTTGCTATATCAGAGGCAGAAAAAGTCTGCTGCAGCTGGTGTTTATGGCTTTTCTGGTGAACGCCATGCTGGTGCCGTTCAATTCGTTTCAGGCGCCGCTCGTCGCCGATGTGCTCGGCCAGGAGAGCAGCCTGTTAAGTGTGATCGGGATTGCGGTCACGGCGGGGATGGCGCTTGGAAGCTTTTTGTTTCCGTACCTGTCGAAGCGGGGCACGGTTCGCGGATTTATTTTCAGCAATGGCCTGGGCATGTCCGTCCTGCTGGGAATGATGACGGCGGGAAGCTTTTTTAAAGGACAGACGCTGGCAGTCTATGTCGTCACGGCAGCGGTGATGGCGGGACTCGGCTTTTTTGCCGGAATGCTCTCTGCGATGCTGGGCGTACAGTTTTTAAAATGTGTGGAGGAAAACTATATGGCGCGGGCCAACGCTTTGTTTTCCGCCGGGGCTGCGGCGGCCGTGCCGTTATCCTCCGTATTTTTCGGCATGATTGTGCGCTATGTGCCGATCAGAGAACTTTTGATTGCAAGCGGCATTTTTTGTGGTATGATCTTTATAGGAATCCGGATAGCTGGGATCCGTTTCGAGGAGGAGTGCGACGAAAACGGCTGATTTCTGCTATCCGGGTATGTGCAGAAATGAGGTCATACGGGATGGATATCAGAATTTGCAGTCAGATCGACTATGTGTCTGAGGGATATGAGCTTTTGTGCCTGCTGGCGAAAGGGGCCGGAGAACACATTGAAAAGATAAAAAAAGCGGTTTCAGAACGATACCAGGCAGACCCGGAACATACGAAGCGGTGCATTCAGCTGACAGAGCTGATTACAGACCGTGCCGGGGAGGTGTTTTCGGACAGGATGAAGGAGATCGGGGAGCTTTTCGGAGTGATGGAGGAGAAGGTGCTCCCGGCGGAGCTTCTGGTCTGTACGAATGACCTGCTGGGGGAGGATGCACGCTGCTTTTCGGACGGGAGCGATCTGCTCGCGTACTACCGGAGCCTGACGGAGGAGGAGAGGGACGGATGGTTTTTAAAGAGTCTGGAAGAGTCGATGGAGCAGGAGGAGTTTTTTGAAATGGTCGGCAACGCGGCGCGTGGAATCCATGTGGATGACGCGGTCCGTCTGCGCAACATCTTCAGTCGTATTCAGAAAACGGATCTGACGTATGAGAACAAGGCCCGGGTGCAGGAGTTTTACCTGAACCGGGATTCCTATATGGAAGTGATCGCGTCGCTTCTTGACACGGCGGCCGTTTTGCTGCGGGAATTTCGGGAACAGATGCTTGCAGTCTGTAAAACATGGGAGCGGTACTGGCGTGCAGTGGCGGCGGACGGTCGCTTTTTTGCCCGGGTGGACCGGATTGTGGCGGTCGGGGAGGAGAAAAAAAGAGAGGGAGCGCTGGTGATGCCGGGAATCGTAAACAGCGGGACGTTTTATGTGCTGCTGGACGAAGGGCTGATGGCGGGGGCGAAACAGCGGATTCCGGTTTTCAGGATTGGCGCAATGATAATAGAAGATATTGACTGGGAGAGTCCTGCAAAAGAGGAATACCGCCTGAACGAGCTGGTTCCGGTCTGGAAGGCGCTGGGAGAGCAGAGTAAGGCTGAGATTCTGATGTTTGTCAGGGACAGGCCGGCTTACGGCAGCGAGATCGCGAAAAAGTTCGGGCTTACGACGGCGACGGTATCGCACCACATGAACCGGCTGCTCAATTTACGGCTGGTGCAGGCAGAGCTGCGGGATGGAAAAGTGTACTATCAGGTCAGGAAAGAGCGTCTGGCCGAAGTGTTTGAGCAGAGCAGAAAATTATTTGGCGGGGTATGAGAGTTTGGCAAAGTCATTGATCATAACAGAGAAACCGAGCGTGGCACAGGAGTTTGCCAGGATTCTGAAGGTGTCCGGGCGAAAGGACGGATATATTGAAAACGGAGATTATGTGATTACCTGGTGCGTGGGGCACCTGGTGGAGATGGTCTATCCGGAAGACTACGACATAAAATATAAAAAATGGCGGCTTGAGGATCTTCCTTTTCTGCCGCAGGAATATAAATATCATGTCATACCGGGTGTGAGCAGACAGTATGATATTGTGCATAAAATGCTGCACCGTGCCGATATCGACACGGTTTACTGGGCGGGCGACGCAGGAAAAGAAGGACAGACCATTGAGGAAAATATCCGTAAGTTCGGCGGCGTGCGCGAGGGCATGAAGGAGCGGCGGGTCTGGATCGACTCCCAGACGGAGGAGGAGATTCTGCGGGGAATCCGCGAGGCGAAGGATATGTCGGAGTATGATAATCTGGCAAAGTCCGGCGTGATGCGGACGATCGAGGATTACGCCCTGGGCATTAATTTTTCCCGTGTCATGTCTGTAAAGTATGGAAAAATGTTAAATGAAGCCGCAGGAACGAAAAGCTACACGGCGATCGCGGTAGGGCGCGTTATGACCTGCGTGCTCGGCATGGTCGTTTTACGAGAGCGGGAGATAAGGGACTTTGTGGAGACGCCTTTTTACCGTGTGGCCGGGCGCTTTTCGGGGCCTGCCGGGGAAATCGGCGCCGAATGGAAGGCAGTCAGCGGCTCGGAACATTTTGAATCGCCGCTTTTATATAAGGAAAACGGTTTTAAGAAAGAGGAAAGCGCGCGCGCGCTGATCGATGGGCTGGCAGGGAAGAAAGCGGCCGTCTTTTCGATCGAGAAGGGCGCGCAGAAAAAGCGCGCGCCGCTGCTGTTTAATCTGGCAGAATTGCAGGCGGAGTGTGCAAAACGTTATAAAATCAGCCCGGACGAGACGCTTGCGGCGGCCCAGGAGCTGTATGAAAAAAAACTGACGACGTATCCAAGGACAGACGCGCGCGTGCTTTCCTCGGCCGTGGCAAAGGAGATCGGCCGCAATATCAATGGTCTGAAGCGCTATGAGCCCGTCGCCGTGTTCGCGGAGCGCATCGCCCGGGAGGGGATGTATCAAAAGATTGCCCATACCCAGTATACGGATGACGCGAAAGTCACCGATCACTATGCGATCATCCCGACGGGACAGCTGACGGAGCTTTCTTCACTGAGCAGTCTGCAGAGCCGTGTATTTGAGCTGATCGCGCGCCGTTTTTTAAGCATTTTTTATCCTCCGGCAGAATATGCGACCGCAAAACTGGCGGTGAAAGTCGGGGCGGAGATGTTTTTTGCCTCCGCAAAGGCGCTGAAAACGCCGGGATATCTTGAGATTGCCGGGATTCCCCGGGCGGAGGGCGGGACGGCAGGACGGGCTTTGGGCCGGGATTCCTCCGATCAGCCGGAGGAGGGCGGGGCCGATCTTCTGGCGGCGGTATCGCGGCTGAAGAAGGGCGACGCGCTTGAGGTAAACGGGTATATGATCAGGGAGGGAAAGACGTCCCCGCCAAAGCGTTATACTTCGGGTTCGATGGTGCTGGCGATGGAAAACGCGGGACAGCTGATCGAGGATGAAGAACTCCGCGCCCAGATCAAGGGTTCCGGCATCGGCACCTCGGCGACGCGTGCGGAGATTATTAAAAAGCTTATCCGTGTCGGGTATCTGGACCTGAATAAGAAAACGCAGGTGCTCACCCCCAGGTGTTTTGGCGAAATGATCTTTGAGGTCGTCTCGATGACGGTTCCGGCGCTGCTCAACCCGAAGATGACGGCTTCCTGGGAAAAGGGGCTTGACGGAATCACGCGTGGAACGGTCGTGATGGACGATTATCGTGCAAAACTGGAAGATTTTGTGCGGCGGGAAACGATTGCGATGATGGAGCAGGATCTGACCGGACAGGTGGCGGCAAAAATACAGCCGTTTATTGGCAGGGACGGCCGGAATGTGCCGGGCCGGGCCCTGGGAATCCCATGCCCGGTCTGCGGTGGAGAGATCAGGACGACGCCGTTCGGCTATGGGTGCAGCAACTATAAAAAAGAAGGGGGAGGCTGCCGGTTTGCCGTCGGAGAGATCGCAGGCAGGCCGCTGAGCGAGGAAGAAGTTTCACAGCTTCTGACGGATGGGCATACGGAAGTGTTAAGCGGTTTCCGCTCCAGGACAAAGAAGAAGTTTGAAGCCAGCCTGGTTCTGGAAAAGGGAGAGGGCGGGGAGGTAAACATCGGTTTTGATTTTTCAAAGAATCAGCCCGAGGTGTTAAAGGATGTGTGCTGCCCGGTCTGCGGCGGCGCGGTCCAGGTCACGGCCTTTGGCTATGGGTGTGCCGGTTATGTGAAAGACGACCCGGAAAGCTGTCGTTTCTCCGTCGGCAGAATGGCGGAAAAATCTCTGACAAAGGCACAGGTGAAAGAGCTTCTGACAAACGGGAGGACGGGGACGATCCGTGGTTTTAAATCAAAAACAGGCAGGAAATTTGACGCGCGGATTGCATTGCAGAGGGATGAAAACGGAAAAGTGACGGGTCTGAAGTTTGATTTTAACGATCTGGAAGCGCCGAGGATAAAGGATGCGAAGTGCCCGGTCTGCGGCGGGGAAATCGTAAAGACCATGTTCGGTTTCGGATGCGCCAATTATGCGAAGGATGATCCGGAGAGCTGCCGGTTTTCTGTGGGGGAGATCGCGGGCGTCCGTTTAAAAGAGGCGCAGCTTAAGCAGCTTTTAACTGCGGGGAAAACAGAGGAAATCAAGGGATTCACCGCAAAAAGCGGAATGAAATTTGATGCCGTGCTAAAGCTTATGGCGGACGGAAAGGTTGCATTTGACTTCCCGGAGAGGCCGAAGCCAGTGGAGACGGAACTGAAGTGCCCGGAATGCGGCAAAAATCTGCTGAAAAGCCAGTGGTATTATGAATGCGGGTGCGGGTTTAAGCTGTCTCATACGGTGGCAAAGGTATCCCTTTCCGAGACGGTGATCCGGGAGCTGCTCGAAAGCGCGCGGAGCAGGGAAAAGGTGGCTGGTTTTGTGTCAAAGGCGGGTAATTCCTTTGATGCGTATTTAAAGTTTGCGGACGGCCGGATTCAGTTTGATTTTGAGCGGCGGGAAGACCGGGCGCCTGCCGTCGTGCAGGAGAGTCCGGGAGGCTGTACGGTCTGATCCGCCTGGAGAAACCAGATATTTTTGATGATGGGGGGCTGGCATATGATTTTGGGGTGCGAGTACAGGGAATTAAGGGAAGATGAAATTGAAACGGGGCTGTTTTCATCGTTTCGCCGCCGTTAGGCTGTCAGTGACTGCTGGCGCAGGGAGAACGGAAAGTGGGTGATCCGGCCCGATCCGTTTGTCGACGACTGGAGCAGGGAGGATTACCGGTTTCTGTTGGAATGCCTTAAAAATACGGTCCGCACGGGGGGTGTGGTAATCGGGGCGTTTCTGCAGGAGCGTCTGAAAGGCTTTGCATCCGTGGAGGCGGAGCGGCTGGGGACGATGTGCCAGTACGCCGATCTGACCAGCCTTCATGTTTCGGAGGAGCTGCGCGGCAGAGGGATTGGAAAAGCGTTGTTTTCACTGGCAGCGGCCTGGGCAGAAGGGCACGGGGCGGAAAAACTTTATATCTCGGCGCATTCGGCGGCGGAGACGCAGGCGTTTTACCGGGGACTCGGGTGCGTTGAAGCACAGGAATATCAGCAGAAGCACGTGGAGCAGGAACCGTATGACTGCCAGCTTGAGTATCGGTTGTGAAAATTGAGATGAAAAAGAGGAGGTAGCGAAAATGAAACAGACAATTCTTTCCGTTGTTTTAGTGCTGTGTCTGTGTATTTCTTCCGGGTCAGCCGTATACGCATGGCAGGGAGAACCGTTGGTGGAGGAAGATGTTTTTACGGCGGGAGACGCATCCGCACCGGTTGCCCGCGATAGTGTGGTTCCCACCCCGACGGAAGTCTATAAGGCTATGATCGCGTTAAAAGATCAGGATGCGTATAAGGAAGGAACGCCCTGGACGAACGACGAGCCTTATTCGGCTGCGAAGGGATATTACCACTGGAAGGGAGGTACCCTTGGCGGGGCGAATATCAGCGCCGTGGGCTGTGTTGCCTTCGCCTTTATACTCAGCGACGCAGCATTTGGCGGCCTGCCGGCGAGGATGTACGCAGCAGGTGCGTTTACATATGAGGATATAAAAGTCGGGGATATCCTGCGGGTAAACAATGACGCCCATACTGTGATTGTGCTCGAGGTGGCCGATGTGGGCGTGGTTGTCGCCGAAGGAAACATCAGCACCGGAGACCACAAGGGCAAGGTTCATTGGGGGAGGAGTATCTCAAAGGAAGAGGTGATGAGGAGCACAAGCCATTATATCACCCGCTATCCGGAAGGCTATGTCTCGCCGGATGATCCGACGGCTAACGATATCATCGGCCGTGGATCTCTTGACGGCGGGCTTGCCTGGAATCTGACGAAGGCCGGCACGCTGACCATCACGGGCAGGGGAGCCATGCCGGATTTCGGCGGTATCGCAGAACAGCCGTGGTACAGTAATGGCGGCAGGATCCGCAAGGTTGTGATCGGGGACGGCGTTACCAGTATCGGTTCCTGTGCTTTTTGGGGCTGCGGGGTTCTCGGCGCACAGATTTCTGCGAGTGTGACGAAAATTGGCAATTATGCCTTCTACGGGTCTTCGGTTATTTCCGTGACCATTCCTTCCAGTGTGAAAACGATTGGCGACAGCGCTTTTTATGGATGTGAAAGTCTTAGCGCGGTGACTGTTTCCAATGGGGTGGAAACCATCGGCCAGAATGCTTTCCGCGCCTGCACGGGCCTTACGTCAATCGCGCTGCCTGCCAGTATCACACAGGTTGGGCACGCTGCGTTTTTTGAATGTTCGGCAATGACAAGCGCGACATTTGCCCCGGGCGGCAGTCAGGTGAAGCTGGGCGATAATCTGTTTACACGATGCTACTATCTGACGCGTGTAACATTGCCAAAAAGGGCGGACTGCATCGGTAATGAGATGTTTATGAATTGCGGGATGCTTGCAGGAGTGGAAGTTCCGCAGGGAGTCGTAAGGATCGGGGAGAGAGCGTTCGCTTCCTGCTCGGGCTTTACAACGATCATTATTCCGGACAGCGTGACGACGATCGCGACAGCCGCATTCAGGGCCTGCCCTCTGAAAAAGATATATTTTACCGGCAGTCAGGAGCAGTGGAACAAGGTAAGTAAAATAGGCGATACGGCGTCAGTGCTGGCAACGGTGGAGATGCATTATAACTATACTCCGCCTGTCACTCCGGATCCCGGCGACAGCGGCGATAACAGCGGCGACAATACGGGGAGCGGAGGCAGCCCGGGAAGCGGCGACAATACGGGGAACGGAGGCGGGACCGGTTCCGGCGGTGGAAGCGGATCAACAGGAGAGGGCGGCAGTCCGGGAAGCGGCGACAGCGGGGCCGGTTCCGGCGGCAGCGGGCCCGCGCCGTCAAAGCCTGCGAAGGGAACTGTGCTGAAGTCCGGCGGAAACAGTTATAAGGTGACAAAGGCGGGTTCTACGGTTTCATTCAGAAAGGCTTCCGGCAAGGCGTCGTCGCTTTCGATTCCGGCGACAGTAAGAATCGGCGGTATCACCTACAAGGTGACGGCGATCGAGGCCAAAGCGTTTTTGAATAACCGGAAGCTGACGAAGGTAACGATCGGAAAAAATGTCACGTCGGTCGGGAAGTATGCATTTAAGGGCTGCAGCAGGCTGACGAAGGTAACGATCGGAAAAAATGTCACATCGATCGGGGACGGCGCTTTCAGCGGCTGTAAGAAGCTGACGAAAATAACGCTGGAGGCGAAAGTGAAAAAGATCGGCAAGGAGGCGTTTAAAGGCTGCCAGAAGCTTGGAACGATCACGGTGAAATCAAAGAAGATAACCACGGTCGGAAAAAATGCATTTAAGGGAATCAAATCCAACGCAAAGATCAAGGTTCCGGCGTCGAAATATAGGAAGTATCAGACATTGTTCAAGGGTAAAGGACAGGGAAAAAACGTTAAGATTGTAAAAATGAAATAGGGAAGCAGCAAAAGGCATGGCGATTCCGGAAGGAAAGGATCGGGAGGAAAGAATGGAAAACGCAAAAATAAGCAGTCTGTATGATCTGGATCAGACCATTGCAAAAGAGTTGTTTGAAGGCTGTATTTATCCGTGGGAGGCGCTGGCGAAGATCAGTGATTTTATACGCCGGCTTGGCCCGATGCTTGATCCAGGGCGGTTTGAGTATAAGGGGGAGGAAATCTGGGTGGCGAAGAGCGCGTCCGTGGCGCCGACCGCTTTTTTAAACGGCCCCCTGATCATTGATGAGGAGGCGGAAATCCGGCACTGTGCCTTCGTCAGGGGAAGCGCGATTGTCGGCAGGGGCTGTGTGGTCGGAAATTCCACCGAGCTGAAAAATGTTGTACTTTTTAATTCCGTCCAGGTTCCGCACTACAATTATGTGGGAGATTCTGTTCTTGGCTATAAGTCTCATATGGGCGCCGGTTCGATTACTTCCAATGTCAAGTCCGACAAGACGCTTGTGGCGGTAAAGGAAGGTGCGGAACAGATTGCGACAGGATTAAAGAAATTCGGCGCGATGCTGGGGGACTATGTGGAAGTCGGGTGCAATTCGGTATTAAATCCGGGAACGGTGATCGGCAGACACACTAACATATATCCCCTGTCCTGTGTCCGCGGGGTGGTGCCGCCGGATTCGATCTATAAGAATAAGAACGAGGTGGAGGCAAAGCGGTAGCCTGCGGTCTGCATATGTCAAAAAATCGTCGAAATAGGACTAGACTATTCTGGAAAAATGTGAGAAAATATTTAAAGTATTACAGTTCTATTAAGTGAAAGGAGTCTTATAAATGATTTACACTAAGGAAGTTGAAAACATGTGCCCGGTAGCAAAAGGCGCAAAACATGAACCAGCTCCGATCCCGGAAGAGGGCAAATGGGTTCATTCGAAAAAAATCGAGGATATTTCAGGCTTTACGCACGGTATCGGCTGGTGTGCTCCGCAGCAGGGCGCCTGCAAGCTTTCGCTGAACGTAAAGAACGGTGTAATCGAAGAAGCGCTGGTAGAAACGATCGGATGCTCCGGTATGACGCATTCCGCAGCTATGGCAGCTGAGATTCTGCAGGGCAAGACCATTCTTGAAGCACTTAACACGGACCTTGTGTGTGACGCGATCAACACGGCGATGAGAGAGCTGTTTTTACAGATCGTTTACGGACGTACACAGAGTGCGTTTTCCGATGACGGACTTGCGGTCGGCGCCGGTCTTGAAGATCTTGGAAAAGGACTTCGTTCCCAGGTCGGTACGATGTATGCAACCAAAGAAAAAGGTGTCCGCTATCTTGAGATGGCAGAAGGTTATGTGACCGGAATCGCTCTCGATGCAGACAATGAAGTAATCGGATATCAGTTCGTTTCCCTTGGAAAAATGACTGACTTTATCAAAAAAGGCGATGATCCTAACACTGCATGGGAAAAGGCAAAAGGTCAGTATGGCCGTGTGGCAGACGCCGCTAAGATTATTGACCCACGTGTAGAGTAAGGAAAGGAGAACGAAGATAATGGCTTTATTTGAATCATATGAAAGAAGAATCGACCAGATCAACGCTGTACTGAACAGCTATGGGATCAGTTCTGTCGAGGAGGCAGAGAAAATCACAAAAGACGCCGGACTTGACGTATACGAGCAGGTGAAGAAAATCCAGCCGATCTGTTTTGAGAACGCATGCTGGGCTTACACGGTAGGCGCTGCGATCGCAATCAAAAAAGGATGTAAGAAGGCTGCGGACGCTGCCGCCGCCATCGGAGAGGGGCTTCAGGCATTCTGCATCCCGGGCTCCGTTGCAGACCACAGAAAAGTAGGGCTTGGCCATGGAAATCTTGGCAAGATGCTGCTGGAGGAAGAAACGGAGTGTTTCTGCTTCCTCGCAGGCCACGAGTCGTTTGCAGCCGCTGAGGGTGCAATCGGTATCGCGGAAAAGGCAAACAAGGTGCGTCAGAAACCGCTTCGCGTCATCTTAAACGGTCTCGGAAAAGACGCGGCGCAGATCATTTCCCGCATCAACGGTTTTACATTTGTTGAGACGCAGTTTGACTATAAAGAGAACAAGGTAAACGTTGTCTATGAGAAGCCTTACTCGGACGGACTTCGTGCGACCGTAAAATGCTACGGCGCCGACGATGTTCAGGAAGGCGTTGCGATCAAGCAAATGGAGAACGTCGGCGT
>CANDFU010000008.1 GCA_947384095.1 uncultured Roseburia sp.
CGGCGGATCCTTTCGCCTTATCTGACAGACGAAGAAAACGAGTGGCTTAAGGAATATACCCGCGCGATCTGAGGGCGCGGTTCCGTGGTGAAAAACGGGATGATTGTTTTCAGAAGAATTGGAGATCTGACATGAGCGAAAAGCTGGTTTTAATCGACGGGCATAGCATTTTAAACAGAGCGTTTTTTGGTGTTCCCGATCTGACGAATTCCGAGG
The DNA here is from genome assembly GCA_947384095.1 of uncultured Roseburia sp. Taxonomy (GTDB): domain Bacteria; phylum Bacillota; class Clostridia; order Lachnospirales; family Lachnospiraceae; genus Roseburia. The sequence goes on from CANDFU010000008.1 coordinate 217, forward strand.
GCCTTCACACCAATGCAGTATACGGATTCTTAAATATTCTGTTTAAAATATTGGAAGAAGAACAGCCGGATTACCTGACGGTGGCTTTTGACGTGTCACAGCCGACTTTCCGTCATGAAATGTATGCGCAGTACAAGGGAACCAGAAAGCCGATGGCGGAAGAATTAAGACAGCAGGTTCCGCTGATGAAGGAAATGCTGGGGGCGATGGGGATTGTGACGGTCGAAAAAGGCGGTTATGAGGCGGATGATATTCTTGGAACCATCGCAAAGCAGGGAGAAGCGGACGATCTGGATGTCGTGGTCGTCTCCGGCGACCGCGATCTGCTTCAGCTTGCCTCCGACCGCATCAGGATAAGGATTCCGAAGACAAAGAGAACAGGGACTGAGATTGAAGATTATAATACCGGTGAAGTCCTGGAAAAATATCTTGTGACGCCGACGCAGTTTATTGACGTAAAGGCGCTGATGGGCGATGCGTCTGACAATATCCCCGGAGTGCCGGGGATCGGAGAGAAGACGGCGACGGCGATTATCGCAAAATATGGGAGCATAGAGAATGCGTATGCGCATGCAGACGAGCTGCGGCCGCCCAGGGCGAGTAAAAATCTGAAAGAGTATTACGATCAGGCACAGATGAGTAAAACGCTGGCGACGATAGATATTCATGCTGATATCGAATATGACAGAAAAGCTGCAAAACTGGCAGATATTTCAGACCTCTACACAGGGGAGGCCGCTCTTTTGTGCAAACGTCTGGAATTTAAACAGTTTCTGGACCGGTTTGAGGCGGAGACGACGGTCAGTCCTGTGGAGGAGCATTTCCGAAAGGTGACAAAAAAAGAGGAGGCCGGGCGTATCTTTGCGAAGATAAAGGGGCGGGAGTGTGCGTTTTATGTCGTCCCGAAGGAGGAAGAGACAGATCCGTATACGGAAGAGGACGGTCAGATAAGCCTTTTTTCCGACAGTTCTGCGCCTGGCAGATCATTTCTGGGGATGGCGGTTGCATTTGGAGAGGAAGATATCTATTATATAGAAGCAAATGCATCGCTGGGATGTGAACAGATCCGTGAGATGTTTTTTGCCAGCGGCGCCGTATGTTATGCAACGTTGGATTTAAAGCCCCAGCTTGCGCTGCTTGGTCTGCTCGGCACGTCGGATAAGCCGGGCATGGACGGGATCGGTACGGTAAACCGCAACAATCTTTTTGACGGTGTGCTTGCAGCGTATCTGCTGAATCCCATCAAAAATGAATATCCCTATGAAGACATCGCCAAAGATTACGCTGGAAGGATGCTTCCCTCGCGCAGGGAGCTTCTGGAGAAGCTGACTTTCCTGCGTGCCGCAAAGGAAAAGCCGGATGAATTTCTGCGCTGTGTCTGTTACACGGCGTATACGGCGTACGCCTCCAGAAAAAAGCTTGCAGCAGAGCTCAATGAGACTGGAATGTACAGGCTTTATGAGGAGATAGAGATGCCTCTGGTGTTTACGCTTGCGGATATGGAGCAGGAAGGGATTCTTGTGTCCGGCGAAGCGCTTGAAACGTATGGAGAACGCCTGGCAGTGCGTATCGCTGAACTGGAACAGAAGATTTATGACGAGGCAGGGGAGAGCTTCAATATCAATTCGCCGAAACAGCTCGGCGTCATTTTGTTTGAAAAGCTTAAGATGCCGAACGGCAAGAAGACGAAGACCGGGTATTCCACCGCGGCGGATGTGCTCGACCGTCTGGCTCCGGATTATCCGATTGTTGAGGATATTTTAGAGTATCGACAGCTTACAAAGCTGAAATCCACCTATGCGGACGGTCTGGCAGGCTATATCGCAGATGACGGAAAAATTCACACTTCGTTTAACCAGACGATCACGGCGACGGGGCGTCTCAGCAGCACGGAACCGAACCTGCAGAATATTCCGATGCGGATTGAGCTGGGACGGCTGATCCGAAAAGCTTTTTTTCCGAGAGAAGGCTTTGTGTTTCTGGACGCGGATTATTCCCAGATTGAGCTTCGCGTGCTCGCGCATCTGTCCGGGGATGAGACGCTGATCGAAGCGTACAGGGAAGCGCAGGATATTCACCGGATTACGGCGTCCCAGGTATTCCATATCCCGATTGACGAGGTGACGGATCTGATGCGCCGCAATGCCAAAGCCGTCAATTTTGGAATTGTATACGGTATCAGCTCATTCGGGCTGAGCCAGGATTTAAGTATCAGTAAAAAAGAGGCTGCGGATTATATCGGACGTTACTTTGAGACGTATCCAAAGATTAAGCAGTATCTGGACGGTCTGGTGTCGGAGGCAAAGCAAAAGGGATATATTACGACGATGTTCGGCAGAAGGCGGCCGATACCGGAGCTTTCCAGCAGTAATTTTATGCAGCGTTCTTTTGGGGAACGGATTGCGATGAATTCTCCGATTCAGGGAACGGCGGCGGATATTATCAAGATTGCCATGATCCGGGTACACGACCGGCTTTATGCGGAAGGCTTACGTTCCAGGCTGATTCTGACAGTGCACGATGAGCTTCTGGTTGAGACGGCGGCGGAAGAAGAAACCACGGTAAGACGGATTCTCGAAGAGGAAATGCGCGGCGCGGCACAGCTTAAGGTGACGCTTGAGATTGATGCCCATATCGGTCACGACTGGTATGAGGCAAAGTAAATCCTATTGACCACGGTTCCGACATGAGATAAAATAATTTATCGGAAACAGGCAGGAGAGAGAGATGAAATTTATAGGAATAACCGGGGGCGCAGGGGCAGGAAAATCTGAGATACTTTCCTATCTGGCAAAAAAGCCGGGGACGAAAGTGATGCTGGCCGACGAAATCGCCCACGGGCAGATGGAACCGGGGACGTATTGTTACCAGAAAATCAGCCGTGCTTTTGCGGGAGAGGATATTTTTCTGCCTGACGGTGGTTTTGACCGGAAAAAAATGGCCTCCGTGATCTTTTCAGATGCGCGGCGGCGGGAGACGGTCAACGGGATCGTACACCCGGCCGTCAGGGAATTTATACTTAAGGCACAAAAGAGAGAGCAGGAAAGTGGTCAGACCAGGCTTCTCGTTCTGGAGGCGGCGCTTCTGATCGAGGAGCATTATGATGAAATCTGCGACGAGCTCTGGTATATTTATGCGACAAAAGAGGTAAGGGCGGAGCGCCTGATGAACAGCAGAGGATACTCCGGGGAAAAGGTGCGCCGGATCTTTGAGAGTCAGCTTGCGGAGGAGGAATACCGGAGGAAATGCCGCGTCGTGATCGACAATAACGGGACGGTGGAGGAAGCACTCCGGCAGTTGGACGAGGTATTGGAGAACATGAATTTTGAATAGGAGATTCCGCTGATGAGTGATATAAGAGAATTTGAACAACCGCTGGTTTTCGGACTGGACATCGGAACCAGAAATGTGGTAGGAACGGTGGGTTACCGGATTGAAAATGAGTTTATCGTCGTGGCACAGTATGGTATGGAACATGAGACGCGCGCCATGCTGGACGGTCAGATACATGATATCGGCCGGGTGGGCAGGACGATCAATAAAGTGAAAGTCCAGCTCGAAGCGCAGATCGGGCAGACGCTGACGGAGGTGTGTATTGCTGCCGCGGGACGCGTGTTAAAAACGGTCACAACCAATGTCATGCATGAATTTCCGGAGGAGACGGTTGTCACCGGAGAGGACATCCATACGCTGGATCTTCTGGGCGTCGAGAAAGCGCAGGAAATTCTCAAAGAAATGAACGATACCAATTACAAGTTTTACTGTGTCGGATATTCTGTCGTAAAATACTTCCTGAATGACGAGCCGTTTTCAAGCCTGGAATCACACAAGGCCGATAAGATTGCAGAGGATATTATTGTGACGTTCCTTCCGGAGGACGTCGTGGACGGGCTGTATGCTGCGGTCGGAATGGCAGGGCTGTCTGTTGCCAATATGACGCTGGAGCCGATCGCGGCGATCAATGTCGCGATACCGGAGAATTTCAGGCTTCTGAATATTGCGCTGGTGGATATCGGCGCGGGGACGTCGGATATTTCCGTGACAAGGGACGGCAGTATCATTGCATACGGTATGATTCCGCTTGCCGGCGACGAGATTACGGAGCTGATAGTCCAGCATTATCTGGTGGATTTTAAGACTGCGGAGCATATCAAGATGTGCAGCGGAAAGGCGCAGGAAGTCACATACAAGGATATTATGATGATCGAGCATACAATACCGGCGGAGGAAGTGTGGGAGCTGACGTTTCCGCTTGTCGACCGGATGACGACGGAAGTGGCCGATAAGATTATTGAGCTCAACGGCGGCCAGACCGTCAGCGCGACGTTTGTTGTGGGCGGCGGCGGAAAAATCCACGGCTACACGGAGATGCTGGCGGAAAAACTGGATCTGCCCAAGGAACGCGTGGCGCTGCGGGGCGAGGAAGTCCTCCAGGAAGTCACGTTTGAACAGGCCGACATCAAGAAAGATCCTCTGTTAGTGACGCCGATCGGTATCTGTCTGAACTATTATGATCAGCGTAATAGTTTTATCATGGTGCGCTTTAATGGAGAGCGTATAAAAATGTACGACAATAATCATCTCACCATTGTCGATGCCGCCATGCAGGCGGGATTTCCGAACGAAGATCTCTTTCCGAAGCGCGGTAAAGAGCTGCAGTTTACGGTAAACGGGGTAACGAGGATTGTGCGCGGCGAGCCGGGGGAGTCGGCGGCCGTGTATATGAATGACAGACCTGCGAACATCCATACGTCTCTGGAACCGAACAGTGATATTATTATTATGCCGTCGACACAGGGAGCGGCCGCGTTTTATACGCTGGAGCAGCTTTCGGAGGCATCCGCCGCTTCGATTGTGTTTATAGTCAACGGCAGGATTGTCCGCTGCCCCAATTTTCTGGAGGTCAACGGGAGCCTGGAACTGCCTTCTTATCTGATACAGGAAGGAGATGCGGTCGAGACCAGGAGTTTTTATACGGTAGGGCAGCTGGCAGCGTTTATGGACGTCGAAGTGGATATGGATCATGAGATTATGGTCAACAATCGGGTTGCAACGATGGAGACACTGATCTATGAGAATTTTACAATCGACTGGACGGTGCTTTCTTATGGGGCGGCCGCGGTGAATCCGGAAGAACTGGAGATCGCCGGGCCGTATTACGACGGTATCCCGGGCCCGGACGGCAGACTGCCCGGGCGGCAGAGTATCCGGCAGCTTTTCTCCGGGAAGACGTTTTCAGGACAGCAGATACCGCAGCAGCCGGAAGCGGCGAAGGCAGACGGGACTGTGGCGGTACAGCCCGGCTATGAAGTCCCGGTACAGGAAGCACAGCCTGGTTATGGCTATGCCCGGTGGGATGGGGAGTCTGCGGACAGGAATGTGGAACCGGAGGGAGGAACGGACTTCAGGGAACCGAAGGGAGGAACAGACTTCAGAGAACCGGAGACGGGGACGGACTTCAGAGAACCGAAGAACGGAACGGACTTCAGGGAGCCGGAGGGAGGAACGGATTTCAGGGAACCGGAGACGGGGACGGACTTCAGGGAACCGAAGGGAGGAACAGACTTCAGGGAGCCGGAGACGGGGACGGACTTCAGAGAACCGAAGAACGGAACGGACTTCAGGGAGCCGGAGGGAGGAACGGATTTCAGGGAACCGGAGACGGGGATGAATTTTAAGGAGACTGAGGCCGGCCCGGAGATATCTGATGAGCAGACGCCACCGGAAGCGGCGGAGGCAGATGCGCCTTCAGAAGAGGCAAAGGCAGGGGAACCGGAGACGCCGGAATATGAAGCGGCCGAAGAGAGAGCGGCAGAAGCGGTGGATGCAGGAGCGGCTGTTGCGGAGAACGGTATTGTCGTCTATATCAATGAGCATCCGGTCCGTCTGGCAGGAAAGCCGAACTATATCTTTGTTGATATTTTTGATTATTATGATTTTGATCTGACGGTTTCACACGGGCGGGCGATCGTGACAAACCTGAACGGAGAGCGTGCACAGTTTTCAACGGCGCTCAGTGACGGGGATAAGATCGAACTGAGATGGAAAGAAGATTAAGATGATGGAGTTATACAGTATAGCCAGCGGCAGCAGTGGAAACTGCATCTGCGTCGGGTCGGACGGCTGCCATATTCTGATTGATGCCGGGATCAGCGGAAAGCGGATTGAGTCCGGGCTGAATGCCGTGGGGCTTAAGACGGAGGAAATGCAGGGGATCCTGATCACACACGAGCACATTGACCATATTGCGGGGCTTGGCGTGCTGGCGAGGCGTTATGGGATACCGATGTATGCTACGGCGGGGACAATCAATGCGGTGCTGCGCACAAAGTCCGTTGGCGCAATGGATGAAAGCCTTTTTCATGTGATCGGGCCGGGGGATGCGTTTGTGATCGGCGATCTGTGCGTGGAGGCAATTGCGGTCCCGCACGACGCCGCAGCGCCGGTGGCTTATAAGATCAGCCAGCCGGGCCGGGCCGCGGCGGTTATGACCGATCTGGGAAAATACGATGATGAAATCATAGATAAGCTGAAAAATCTGGACGTTCTTCTTCTGGAGGCGAACCATGACGTACATATGCTGCAGGTGGGGAATTATCCCTATTCGCTCAAACAGCGCATATTGGGAGAAAAGGGGCATCTGTCAAATGAGCTGAGCGGACGTCTGTTAGGGGAGGTGCTTCACGACCGGTTTAAGGCGGTACTTTTAGGCCATCTGTCCAAGGAAAATAATTACGCGGAACTTGCCTATGAGACGGTACGCCTGGAGGTGGCGATGGGAGAAAATCCTTATAAAGGGGATGATTTTCCAATGTATGTGGCAAAACGGGACGAGCCGTCTCCTAAAATCATGTTTTAGGGCGCGGGGCGTTTTGAGGACAGAAGGCGCAGGGTCGCCGGAAGGGAGTATAGATGGAGAACACGGCAGAAAAAACGATTATTACTGTGGTGGGGAAAGATACGGTTGGAATTATCGCGAAGGTGTGCACGTATCTTTCAGAAAACGGAATCAATGTTCTCGATATTTCGCAGACGATTGTTTCCGGTTATTTTAATATGATGATGATTGTCGATATGAGCCGGGCGCAGGTGCCCTTTGCGTCCTGTCAGAAAGAGCTGGATGAGGTTGGCGCCGGACTTGGGGTTTTAATCAAATGTCAGCGCGCGGAAATTTTTGAAAAGATGCATCGGATTTAAGCTGTGGCGGGAAAGGGAAAACGGCATGATAAATATTTTTGAAGTAAATGAGACGAACAAGATGATCGAGCAGGAGAATCTTGACGTCCGCACAATTACGCTGGGTATCAGCCTTCTGGACTGCATCGATTCGGATCTGGGGCAATTGAACCGTAAAATCTATGAAAAGATCACGGGAACGGCGAAGGACCTTGTAGCGGTTGGGAAAAAAATCGAGGCCAATTACTGCATCCCGATTGTAAATAAAAGGATTTCTGTGACACCGATCGGTCTGGTGGGCGGTGCGGCCTGCAGGACGCCGGAAGACTTTGTGACGGTGGCAAAGACGCTTGACGCTGCTGCGAAAGAAGTGGGCGTTAATTTTATCGGCGGGTATTCGGCGCAGGTGTCAAAGGGGACGACGGCGTCGGATGAGAATCTGATCCGCTCGGTCCCGCAGGCGCTGGCGGAGACGGAGTATGTCTGCAGCTCCGTCAATGTCGGTTCGACAAAGACGGGTATCAATATGGACGCAGTGCGGCTGATGGGCGAGGTGATACGGCAGACTGCGGAATATACAAAGGAGAGAGATTCTTCCGGCTGTGCGAAGCTGGTTGTTTTCTGTAACGCGCCGGATGATAATCCGTTTATGGCGGGAGCTTTTCACGGCGTGACGGAAGCCGACGCAGTCATCAACGTGGGCGTCAGCGGTCCGGGCGTCGTCAAGACGGCACTTGAGGCGGTGCGTGGGGAGAGCTTTGAAGTGTTGTGCGAAACGATCAAGAAGACGGCGTTTAAGATCACGCGCGTCGGCCAGCTTGTCGCAAAAGAAGCATCGAGGCGGCTTGGCATTCCGTTTGGAATTATCGATCTGTCGCTGGCTCCGACGCCGGCGATCGGAGATTCGGTGGCGGATATCCTTCATGAGATCGGCGTGGAGCACGCGGGCGCGCCGGGAACGACGGCGGCGCTTGCACTTTTAAACGATCAGGTCAAAAAAGGCGGCGTGATGGCGTCTTCTTATGTAGGAGGGCTGAGCGGGGCTTTTATTCCGGTCAGCGAAGACCAGGGAATGATCGACGCGGTTGAGGCTGGCGCTCTGACGCTGGAAAAACTGGAGGCGATGACGTGTGTCTGTTCCGTGGGCCTTGATATGATTGCAATACCGGGGGATACGACGGCTGCGACGATTTCGGGGATCATTGCGGACGAGATGGCGATCGGAATGGTAAATCAGAAAACGACGGCAGTTCGCCTGATTCCGGTGATCGGAAAGGGCGTGGGCGAGACGGTGGAATTTGGCGGTCTTCTGGGACATGCGCCCATTATGCCGGTAAACCCATATTCCTGCGAGGCTTTTGTAGAGAGAGCGGGGCGCATTCCCGCGCCGATTCACAGCTTTAAGAATTAAAGAGATGAACAGGGATGAAAAAATAATTTTAATCAGAAATGCGGTGGAGACGCTTGGATATTTTTCGGAACAGATTGCGGCTGAGATGAGGCGTTGCGGTTTTGACGTCTGTTTTCTCGATTATGATGCGCTGTTTGAGACGCTCGGCAGTCTGCCGTATTTCGTCCGGACCGGCAGGACGTGGCTTGTCACTTTTAATTTTATCGGCGTAAGCGGCGAGGAGATCTTTGTCGGTGAGGACGGGCGGTATCTCTGGGAATCGTATGGCATTCAATGTCTGAATATTCTTGTCGATCATCCGTTCTATTTCCATTCCAGGTTAAAGGAGATGCTGCCGTGGGTGACGGTTTTTTGTGTCGATCGGGAGCATGCGGCATATATCCGCCGTTTTTATCCTGGCGTCGAGGTACATTTTCTGCCATTGGCGGGAAATATGCCGCTGGAGGAGGCATGCTTTCGGCAGTCAGATGCGCAATCTGCAGATGAACGTGTCCGGGATCTTAAGAGCGTGCTGGCATCTTACATGGCGCGGCGGTATGATCTTGTGTTCACGGCAAATTATGTGCCTCTGGAAGGAATCTCACAGAAAATAGAGCGGCTTGACCCGGAGTACCAGGCATTTTACCGCGGGATTTTAAGCGATCTGGCCGGGAATCCGGCACAGTCTGTGGATGCCGTGATGGAGCGGCACCTGACAACGGAGCTCGGCGCGCTGCCTTATGATGAGAAACGGGCTGCGATGGCCGGAATGGCAGTGCTGGATCTGTATCTGCGGAGCTATTTCAGGGGAGAGATCATCGGGATGCTGGCCGCGGCCGGTGTGAAGATACATGTTTTTGGCGCGGACTGGGAGAAGCTTGCGTGCCGGAAGCCGGAGAATATCATAAAAAACGGCGGACAGACAGACTCAGCGGCCTGCCTTGCAGCGATAAGGGACGCCAGGATTTCGCTCAATCTGATGCCGTGGTTTAAGGACGGCGCGCACGACCGTATTTTTACGTCCATGCTTCAGAAAACGGTGGCGCTCACCGATGACAGCCGCTATCTGCGGGAGGAATTTTCGGATGGAGAAGAGCTGGTGTTTTTTTCGCTGTCGGAGCGGGAGAAGCTGCCGGATCTTATTTTCGGGCTGCTTTCAGAGCCGGAGCGCGCGGTGCGGATCGCAGAAAATGGTTATTATGCAGCGCGGGGGCGGCATACATGGCGGCAACGGACCAGGCGTCTGCTTGCAGAGATCGTTAAGCAGACGCCCTGATCGTGTCATTTTTTCCGGCTGTTCCGCAGTATGTGAAAAATGCGGTATTCATAGTAGACGGTCACCGGGAGTATCAGCAGGGCGACAATCAGGCGGTATCCCGGATCCATCTCAATGCCAAGTACGTCGCAGACGCTGGTAAAGAAAAGGCTGATAACGATAATCAGCTTGATCAGACGCACCATGCGTACGGTATATATCCGGATTCTGCCGCTGCAGACCTGGGCGGGGAGGTTATTCACCCGTTCCGGATAGCGCTGCAACAGTGTGAGTCCGACGTATACAAGAAGCATTGCCGCGATATTGATGATCAGACTTAAGGGCGACACTGCGTATATGGCTCCGTAATAGATCTGAAGCCCGAGATAAAGGGCGGCGGTTACGATCCCGATCGCTTCCAGCATCTGTTCGAATATTGACATCTCATTTTTTTTCATGAAATTTCCCCCTGTTTCCGATCCCGTCATTGTATGCCGATCCTGATTTCCGCGCCGTTTTTCGCGTAAACGGCTAAGGGCGGGAACGGGCGGCAGTGAGTTCGGATTTCCATACTTCAACCAGCCGCTTTGCGCTGCAGGCTGCGTTGGCAGGGCTGGTGGACGGTAGTTTTACGACCTCGGGCCAGCCTTCTTTCCTGCAGTATTTCAAAAAGAGACGATAGGCCTTGTCTCCGTTGGCACAGATTTTTCGGATATCTGCCGTCTTTAAAATGACGTTCATGTCATTCGCCGTCACATTCCGGATGGAACTGTCTGAGGAGCCGATGATGTCGCAGGACGCGATAACGTCCCAGACGGCAATGTGGTTTCGCAGCAGAAACTGCTTTTTCTCTTCGATGGTTCCTGGAATTGGTTCGTTAAAAATGTCTGCGGTCACCTTCCAGAAACGATTTTGCGGATGTCCGTAGTAAAACTGGTTTTCCCGTGATTTTACGGAGGGGAAAGAACCCAGGATCAGGATGTCTGAATTATGGTCGAAGACCGGCTCAAAGGTGTGAAAAACGTGAGTGTATTCCATGGCGTCCTCCGTGATGCTATGTGCCGTGCCTTTGAGAGGTGGATTGCTTCCGGTGAGGGGATTTGCAAAGAGACACGGCGGATGATATATTATAGAATACTATATTTTTGTGATTTGTGGAAGACGGTTTTTTTGCCAGGCGATAACTGGGGGATGTACACAGCCCGTTTTGCAGTCTGGCGCGTACACGGATCTCACGATTGAAACATCAGAAGCACTTTTATCAGGAAAAAAGCGTATTTACATTTATGCCGGGAGAAACGTATAATGAGACATACGCAAAAACAGGAGGAAGTTTGGAATGGTGACAAAGAAAAAAGGCGGATTCAGCAGTTCTATCGGGTTTGTACTTTCGGCGGCGGGCAGCGCGGTAGGCGTGGGGAATATCTGGCGCTTTCCTTATCTGGCGGCGCAGGACGGCGGAGGCCTGTTTCTGCTGGTGTATCTGGGGCTTGTTTTGACGTTTGGTTTTACGCTGCTGGCTACTGATATCGCGCTGGGGCGAAGGACGGGGAAAAACGCATTGAATGCGTTCGGGTCGCTGCATCCGAAGTGGGGATTCCTGGGAAAAATGACGTTTTTAGTCCCTGCCATTATTATGACATATTACTCGGTGATCGGAGGGTGGATTACCAGATATATGGTGGTTTATCTGACCGGACAGGGGAAGGCGGCAGCGCAGGACGGATATTTTACTTCTTTTATCACATCAAAAGCGGCGCCCGTCATGTTTATGCTGCTGTTTCTGGCAGTGACTGCGTTTATCGTATATTCCGGTGTGGAGGAGGGGATTGAGCGTTTTTCAAAGCTGGTCATGCCCGGGCTGATTTTTCTGATTATCGGGATCGCGGCCTTCTCACTGACGTTAAGACATACGGATGCGTCGGGGAAGGTGCGCACAGGACTTATGGGGCTGGCCGTTTATCTGGTGCCGGATCTTACCGGACTTACGTTTTCCCGGTTTTTAAAGATTCTTCTGGACGCGATGAGCCAGTTATTCTTTTCTCTTAGCGTGTCCATGGGAATTATGATTACATACGGCTCCTATGTAAAAAAGGATGTAAACCTGAACCGTTCCATCAGCCAGATCGAGCTGTTTGATACGGGAGTGGCATTGCTGGCCGGAATGATGATTATCCCTGCCGTCTATGTGTTTTCCGGAACGGAAGGGATGGCCCAGGGACCCAGTCTGATGTTTGTCTCCCTGCCCAAGGTGTTTGACGCCATGGGAGGTGTGGGAACCGTGGTCGGGATTGCATTTTTCCTTATGGTGGCGGTTGCGGCGCTCACATCCTGTGTCTCCGTGATGGAGACGCTGGTGGCGAACTGTATGGAACTTTTTCATGCGCCCCGCAAAAAGACAAGCCTCGTCATCGGGATTCTTTCAGCTGTCTCGGCTGTTCTGATCTGTCTTGGCTACAATGTCCTTTATTTTGAGCTTCCGCTGCCCAACGGGCAGACGGGACAGCTGCTGGATGTGATGGATTATGTGAGCAACAGTTTTCTGCTGCCGCTGATCTGTCTTCTGACCTGTATCTTTGTGGGATGGGTCATTAAGCCGGACTGGATTGCGGAAGAGATGGAAACGGGGGGTTATACGTTCCGGCGCAAAAAGATTTATGCGGTCATCATCCGCTATATCGCGCCGGTTGTGATGACAGTCATCTTTCTGCAGTCTACCGGGTGTCTGCGGTGAGGCGGGGCTGCCGGGGCAGTCGGAAACAGATAAAAATGTATGCGGCGCCGTGCCGGTTCCGGGCATGCGCACTGTGGAATGGAGGATAAGAATATGGCAAGAATAAACTGCAATTTTTTCTCTTACTCGCTGGGATATCCGGTGGATATTCAGATCATACTGCCGAGCTTAAGTCCCTGTGACATGGATCGCGGGGAGGCGCTTTCGCATTCCGTAAAATGGAAATATCCCGTGTTGTACCTGCTTCACGGGCACGGGAACGACTATCTGTGCTGGAGCCGCTTTACGTCGATGGAGCGCTACGTGGAGGAGCGCCGGATTGCGGCTGTGACCTGCTCTGTGGGGAATAAGGCGTATATGAACGCAGAGTACGGGGAGCGGTATTTTGACTTTGTCGAAAAGGAGCTGCCGGAATTTGTCCTGGCAAACTTCCCTGTTTCCGACAGGCCCGAGGATACATACCTGGCAGGGCTGTCGATGGGCGGTTACGGGACGCTTGCGCATGGACTGACGCATCCCCGTTCTTACCGCGCAATCGGAGCATTCTCTCCGGCGACCGTTTATGTGGAAGGAGCAGAAGAGCGGCTGGGGCATACGCTGCCCCCTGCCGTCGACCTGTACGCGGCGTTAAAGACATGCCTGGCGGAAGGGAGAAAGCTTCCCGATCTCTTTTTGTGCGTCGGCAGGAACGATTTTTTGTATGAAGGCGTGGCGGAGTTTCACCGGTATCTGACGGAAAAAGGGATTGCGCACCGGTATGACGAGGTGGCGGGCTATGAGCATGAATGGGCTTTCTGGGATATGGAACTGCCGGCTTTCCTGGACTGGCTGCCAAGGACGGACGCGTATCGGGAGATGGAACTGCACAAAATGTAACAAAAGGAATCGCATGGTCTGACAGAAGGCCCCTCTATTGTCGTTTTTACTACATGATATAATGTAATTCGCTGGACATTTTTCTCAGATATGTTATGATAAAACAAATGATAACAGTAGGAGATGTCAAAGGTAGGGAGAAGGGAGGAATCGCACCACTTAACGACGTTCTTCGACAAAAAAGGAGACAGGGGAAAACGTATGATCAAATGGCAAGTTATTTGTCATAGGAGGGGCTAAAATGGAAAAACTGAATGTTGCGATTGCGGATGATAATGAGAGAATGCTGCGATTATTAGGGGAAATTATCGAAAGCGATGAAGCGCTTAATGTGATTGGAACCGCGAAAGATGGGGAAGAAGCATATAATGTTATTAAAGCCATGGAACCAGACGTAGTCCTTTTAGACATTGTCATGCCCAAGCTTGACGGGCTGGGGGTACTTGACCGTGTAAATCATGACAAGACAATCAAAAAACATCCCACCTTTATCATGATAAGCGCGATCGGACAGGAAAAGATCACAGAGGATGCGTTTAATCTTGGGGCGGATTATTATATTATGAAACCGTTTGACAATGATATGGTTTTAAGCCGGATCAAACGTGCGGGAGCTGATGCGGTGAACCCCAGACAGGAGACGCGCAAAGTCAATGCATATGAGAAAGCGGACAGCCAGCAGGAGCGCAATCTGGAATCCGACGTCACGGAGATCATTCATGAGATCGGAGTCCCTGCCCATATCAAAGGATACCAGTATCTGCGGGACGCCATCGTGATGTCGGTCAATGATATGGAAATGCTCAATTCCATCACCAAAATCCTGTATCCTACGATCGCAAAAAAGTATCAGACGACGTCGAGCCGGGTGGAACGGGCGATCCGTCACGCGATTGAGGTTGCGTGGAGCAGGGGGAAGATGGACACGATTGACGATATGTTTGGCTATACCATTCACAACGGAAAAGGAAAACCGACCAACTCCGAATTTATTGCACT
>CANDFU010000009.1 GCA_947384095.1 uncultured Roseburia sp.
ACACTATAACCTACACTCTTTCCCTACACGACGCTCTTCCGATCTCTATAGCTTGTTCTCTGCCATGAAACGTTCGATCGCATCCGGGTCGCGGATGACCGCCTCGGAGAGCACCTCGCATCCGTCTTCTGTGATCAGCAGATCATCTTCGATGCGTATGCCGATGCCCCACTCGTCGATGTAAAGGCCCGGTTCGTCGGTGATGACGGCGCCGGGAAGGAGTTTCGGCTGTGAAGGGGCGGAGACGTCGTGGACGTCGATGCCGAGATGATGGGAAACGCTGTGCATGTAGTATTTTTCAAGTCCGCTTTCTTCTTTTATCAGCCCGAGCGCGATACAGCCCTCCGCGAGTACCTTTTTACAGACTTCGTTCAGCTCTTTTAAAGTCATTCCGGGTTTTGCGGCCCGGGCGACTGTGCGATTGGCTTTTAAAACGATATCGTATACCTGGCGCTGCCTGTCCGTGAACGTACCGTTTACCGGGTAAGTTCTCGTGATGTCTGCGCAGTACCCCTGCCATTTTGCACCAAGGTCGAGCAGCAGCAGGTCGCCGTCGGCGCAGACGTCGCGGTTGGTTTCATAGTGAAGCATTGTGCCGTTTATGCCGCTTCCGGCGATCGTCGGAAAGGCTGTCCCGTCGGCGCCGGAGTGTTTTACGGTATATTCAAAATCGGCCTGTGCCTCGTACTCCCGGCTGCCCGGCTTTAAGCGGCGCATGACGTTTTTTAATCCTTCGTCCGTGACGGCGACGGCCTGCCGGATCTGCGCGATCTCATCCGGGCTTTTCTGCATCCTTAGTGCGGCCAGGATCGGATGAAGGTTTTTTAATGCGACGGCGGGATAGTTTTTGTGAAATTCTGCGGCGCGCAGCGTATTGTAATCCATCATGTCGCTCATCTGCTCGCGGTAGAGATCAAAATAAAACGTCTCGACACCGCTGCGCGCGAGCGTGCGGCTGACGGAGTCTTCAAAATCTTCCAGAAAGGAGATTCCGGTGATCCCGGAGATTTTTTCCGCCTCTTCTTCCGTCACTTTCTTTCCGCGCCAGCGCTCGGCGTGCGGATCAGCTTTTTCGATAAACAGTGTCGTTTTCGGCTCTTCGCCGGTATTGTCCATCACCAGAATCATCTGTTCCCTGCGCAGCCCGGTGAGGTAAAAGAAATTTCTGTTGGCCTGAAAGGGGGCATATTCGTCTGCGCTCACGTGGGAGGGGATTCCCGAAAAGAGAATCAGGACGGACTGCTCCGCCATTTTTTCGTATGTTTTTTTGCGTCGTTCTTCCAAATTCATGTCTGCCTCATTTCCGCACGGGTTTCGTGCTTCTTTTTTGTATTGTTCAGTGTGGTTGTCCGGTTTTATTATAGTATACCGCGGGCAAAAAAGGCAAGGAGGATGTCTGCTGTCGTTATCGTCTGCGTATGGGGTAAATTGCGCGGAAGCATGGGGCAAGAGAGCGTGCAAAGTGCGGGAAACCGGTCAGTCTGAAGCCGGTTTCCCGCTTTTTTCCGGATTCTGTCTTGACAAACCCGTTTTTTGTGATAATATAGTTTGTGCGAGAACAGTTTTAATGCAAACTATTCATATGTGAACGGTTTGTGCCGGCTGATAAGACCGGATGACAGCTGGAAGAGATATAGCCTGAAAATCCGGAAAGGAGATGATGTGATTGAGCCCGATGTTAGAGATTTTGTCTGGGTTTATGCTGACCGGGAAGCTCTATGAAGAGCATTTTTCGGAGATCCGCAGAAAGTATCAGATGACACAGATGGAAGTGGATATCCTTACATTTCTGCACAACAATGCGCCGCTGGACACGGCGAGCGATATTGTCAGATGGCGTATGCTGCCGAAAGCGAGCGTGTCTCAGGCCGTGGAGCTTCTGATCCGGAAAAAGTTGGTACAGAGGCGTCCGGATGAGAAGGACCGGAGACGGATTCACCTGGCGATGCTTCCGGAGGCAAAACCGCTGCTCGACGAGATTCTAAACGCGCAGGAGGAGTTCTGGGATATTATATTTGCGGGGGTAGAGGAGGAAGAGCGGGAGCGGTTCTGGAAGATGAGCCGCAGAATTTCAGACAATGTGAAGAAAGGACTGGAAAAGAATGGAGCAAAAAACGGAACAGAAAAGTGAGTTTTTAGGAACAGAGCCGATCGGAAAGCTTTTGTGGAAATTGTCGCTCCCGGCGATTGTGGCGCAGATTATCAATCTTTTGTACAATATGGTGGACCGCATTTATATCGGGCACATACCGGGAGACGGGGCGCTGGCCCTGACGGGCGTGGGTGTCTGTATGCCGGTCATCATGATTGTATCAGCGTTTGCGGCTCTTGTCAGCAACGGAAGCGCGCCGCGGGCCTCCATGGCGCTGGGAAAGGGGGATACGGACGGGGCGGAAAAGATTCTGAGCAACAGTTTTTCACTGCAGCTTCTGATCTCGCTTGCGCTTACGGTGATTCTGCTGCTGTTTCACCGTTCATTTCTTCTGATGTTCGGGGCCAGTGAGAATACAATCGGATATTCGTCCGCTTATATGGGTATCTATGCGCTCGGGACGGTATTTGTACAGTTAACCCTGGGCATGAATGCGTTTATCACAGCCCAGGGGTTTGCAGGAACGGGAATGTTAAGCGTCCTGATCGGGGCTGTCTGCAACATTATCCTTGACCCGGTTCTGATCTATGGTTTTCACCTGGGAGTGCGGGGAGCGGCTCTTGCAACGATTCTTTCCCAGGCGGTGTCCACGGTGTGGGTGCTGCGTTTTCTCACGGGGAAGAAGTCGAGCATACGGATCCGGAAGGAATATCTGAAACTGGAAAAGGAAAGCGTGACTGCGAGTGTGACGCTGGGGCTTGCACCGTTTATCATGCAGGCCAGCGAGAGTATCATCATTGTGTGTTTCAATTCTTCCCTGTTAAAATACGGCGGGGATATGGCGGTCGGTGCGATGACGATTTTATCAAGCGCGATGCAGTTTTCGATGCTTCCGCTGCAGGGACTCGGGCAGGGGGCGCAGCCGATTTCAAGTTTTAACTTCGGGGCCGGCAATGTCGCGCGTGTGAAAAAGACGTTCCGGCTGCTTCTCATATCGACGTTAAGTTATTCGGCAGTGATGTGGGCGTTGATTATGCTGTTTCCACAGGCGTTCGCGATGATCTTTTCGTCGGATCCCGGGCTGATCAGTTTTACCGGGTGGGCGCTGCGCATCTATTGCGGCGCAATGTGCGTGTTTGGCGCACAGATCGCCTGCCAGATGACCTTTATCTCGGTCGGGAATGCAAAAGCTTCCATTATGGTAGCGGTAATGCGAAAGTTTATCCTGCTCCTGCCGCTGATCTACATACTGCCGCATCTGGTGGAGAATAAAACGATGGGCGTGTATCTCGCGGAGCCGGTGGCGGATGTGATCGCGGTAACATTTACGGTGATCCTGTTCTATTTTCAGTTCCGGAAGTCGATGAACCGGCCTGTGTCGGCGGAATAAATGTCAAATGGTTGAAAATGCGTGTTTTGTGCGGAAATATGGGTACAAAGTACGCATTTTCTGTTATATAATAAAAAAGAACCAGGAATCAAAGAATCAGAATATGTAACAGGGAGAACAGCTATGGGAGAATTTGATGTGAACAGACTTAAGGATCCGGAATTTTTCAAAGAGAATTGTATTCCGGCCCATTCGGACCATGTCTGCTTTAAGGACTGGGAGGAAGCGGGGGAGCGCCACTGTGTGGGGCTGGGAGAGGGGAGCAGTTTCCGCCTCTTTTTAGACGGCAGTTTTAAATTCCACTATGCAAGGAATGAGGCGCAGGCGATACCGGGGTTTGAAAAGGATTCTTATGACTGCAGGAACTGGGAAGATATCCGTGTACCGGCGCATATCCAGATGGAAGGCTATGGAACGCCGCAGTATGTCAATACCCAGTACCCGTGGGACGGGCGGGAGGAAATCTGGACGGAGCAGATACCGGAAGAATATAATCCGACAGCCTGCTATGTGAAGTATTTTAATCTTCCGGGGGAGTGGGAAGGAGAGCGGATCTTTGTCTCGTTCCAGGGAGTCGAGAGCGGGTTTGCCCTCTGGCTCAACGGAGAATATGTGGGATACAGCGAGGATACGTTTACGCCGTCTGAGTTTGAACTGACGCCGTTTGTGCGCGCGGGAGAGAATAAGCTGGCCGTTAAAGTTTACCAGTGGACGATCGGAAGCTGGTGCGAGGATCAGGACTTTTACCGGTTTTCCGGTATTTTCCGGAGTGTGTATCTGTATATGGCGCCGAAGGTGCATGTGCAGGATCTTAAGGTGCGCCCGGTTGTGGAGGAAAATCTTTCCGATGCGAGACTGATCGTGGAGCTTGGCGTGCTCGGGGGCGTTGCGGAGAAGGAAGTGGCCGGAAGCGTGCGCATCCGCCTTTTTGACAGGGGATGCATGGACCGGGAGGACAGCCTTTTCGGCGGCTGTCTGAAAACGCCTGTTCTGGAGGCTGAGGAGGCGCTGGGAGCGGCGTGCTGCTTTTCGTATCCGGTGAGCGCGCCGAAGCTGTGGAGCGCGGAGATTCCAAATCTTTATGAACTGCAGATGGAGGTTTATGACAGGGACGGCAACCAGACGGAGGTATTATCGGTGAAGGCCGGTTTCCGGCGTTTTGAACTTAAGGACGGGCTTATGCGCCTTAACGGAAAGCGGATTGTCTTTAAAGGGGTGAACCGCCATGAATTTAGTTCTCTGACGGGACGCTCCGTCACGATGGAGGAGACGATAAAAGACATTGTGACGATGAAACAGAACAATATCAATGCCATCCGCACGAGCCATTATCCGGAGGGAACGGGTGTGTATGAGCTGTGCGACCGGTACGGCATCTACATGATCGCGGAGAATAACTTAGAGTCCCACGGGACCTGGGACGCAGCCGTGGGCCGTAAGTGCGTGCCGATGGAAAGTATCGTGCCGGGTGACAATGAAAAATGGACGGCGCGGATGCTGGATCGTGTTAATTCCTGCTACCAGAGAGACAAAAACCATCCGTCCATTCTGCTCTGGTCCTGTGGAAATGAATCCTATGGGGGAAAAGTGATCTATCAGATGTCGGAGAAATTCCGTCAGCTCGACCCGGACCGCCTGGTGCACTACGAGGGTGTCCGCAACGACCGCCGCTACAATGACAGCAGCGATATCGAGAGTCAGATGTATTCGACCGTGGAGCATATCAGACGGCATCTGGCGAGGCAGAAGGAAAAACCGTTTATCTGCTGTGAGTACACGCATGCCATGGGAAATTCCTGCGGTGCCATGCACAAATATACCGATCTGACTGACACGGAGCCGCGTTATCAGGGCGGATTTATCTGGGATTTTATTGACCAGTCCATTCTGAAAAAGGACCGGTACGGGAAGGCGTTTCAGGCATACGGCGGAGATTTCCTGGAACGACCGACGGACTACAGCTTCAGCGGAAACGGTATCTGCTACGGCGGCGGGCGCAGACCGTCTCCAAAGATGCAGGAGGTAAAGTTTAATTATCAGAATATCAGTATCTCTTTTGATGAGAATGGATTTACGGTTGCAAATAAAAATCTGTTTGCAGACACCGGGCGGTATGACTGCTTTGCCCTTTTGTTTCAGAATGGTGTTCTGGTCGGGAGAGAGAAAGTGGAGACGGACGTGGAGCCGCTTTCCGCGAAGACGTATCCGCTTCCGGAGGCGTTTACGGCCCGCATCGCAACAGACCGGTCCGGAGCAGAATATGCCGTGACCATTTCCATGTGTTTAAGGGAAAATATGCTCTGGGCCGCTGCGGGACATGAAGTCGCGTTCGGCCAGAAGGTATTTCCGGTGCGGCCGGCGGAAAAGAAGGTGGTGTCTGCGGGGCGCATACGCGTGATTCACGGGACTTGTAATCTGGGTGTGAAAGGCGAAAATTTTGACGTTCTGTTTTCTTATCTGAACGGCGGCCTGGTGTCTTACCGGTATATGGGCCGCGAGATGATTGAGCAGATACCGATGCCGAATTTCTGGCGGGCTCCGGTGGACAATGACCGCGGGAGCCGTCTGCCGGCAAAAATGGCGCAGTGGAAGATCGCAAGCCTTTACGCCGCAGTGTCCGCGCAGACGCCGCAGGTGGAGGAGAAAGAAGACAGTGTTTCGATCACGTATACCTATCAGCTGCCGACAACGCCAGGGGCGGAGTGCCTGGTTACTTATACGGTGCGCGGTGACGGAACCGTGGAGACGGCGCTTTGCTATGACCCGGTAAAAGAGCTCGGCGATATGCCGGAGTTCGGCATGCTCTTTAAGCTGAACGCTGATTATGACAGCCTGGAATGGTACGGGCTGGGGCCGCAGGAAACATACGCGGACCGGAAAAAAGGCGCAAGGCTTGGCATATATAAAAATCTCGTGGCTGAGAATATGGCGGAATATCTGGTGCCGCAGGAGTGTGGGAATAAGCTGGGCGTCCGCTACGCAAAGGTGACGGACAGGAAAGGACGCGGCATGCTTTTTACGGGAGACGCAATGTCCTTTTCGGCATTGCCGTACACGCCGCATGAGGTGGAAAACGCCGCGCATGCGTATGAGCTTCCCGAGGTGCATTATACCGTCGTGCGGGCGGCAAAAGCACAGATCGGTGTCGGCGGGGACGACAGCTGGGGCGCTCCGGTGCATCCGGAATATCACATTGATGTGACGGAACCGCTCCGGTTTACGTTTTCATTCCGCGGGATATAGGCAGGGGGTACGGAGGGCTGTCATGAAAGTCAGACAGTTCTGAACGCGGGAAAGCGCCACGGGAAACCAGTGGTGCTGAAAGTACACAGCGGGGCCATGTACAGGGCAGGATACCGGTTTTAACTGTCTGCAAATGGCGTGTGGCTGACAAAAGCAGCCGACAGCAGATATTTTGAAAGGATCTGATCCTGGGGAGACTATAATACGAAAGATCCCGGCAGCCCGCACGTCTGCTGCGGGCTCCGTGCCTCTGCGCAGGGGCGCAGGAAAAAAATCAGCTGCGGGAGCAGCCTGCGTCCCGCGCGCCGGGCAGGCTGTGTGCATCTGCCGGAAACTTCCGTGAACGGCGCCGCCTGGTTACTGACGGCCTGAAGGCGAAAATCAATGATTTTCCTGTTCCACACAAAGCAGTTCCCCGACATTACAGCTCAGATAAATGCAGATTTTTTCCAGCACGTCAAAGCTGATCCGGGTAGTTCTGTTATGGTTGAGATTTCTGAGTGTGGAAACGGATATTCCTGTGTCTTTTGCAAGCTGGTTCTGCGATATCCCTTTTTTGTTTAAAATCTGGTCAAGCATGATTTTCATTCCGGTCACCTCATTCCTTATGATAAATCAGAATGTGCAGAAATCGGATGGAATATACAATCAGAACAGGGGATCCTGCACCGCAGGGTTCTTTTTACTTATTCTGGTTTTCCTGTCCGCTGAGTTTCATCGCGCGGACTTTTAATGGAAGTCCGAACAGTGTGATAAAGCCCTCGGCATCGTGGTGGTCATAGAGTTCGCCCGTAGTAAAGCTTGCGAGGGATTCGCTGTAGAGCGAGTACGGGGAGGTCGTGCCGGCTTTGATGATATTGCCTTTGTACAGTTTGAATTTTACCTCTCCGGTCACATACTCCTGGGTGGAGGACACAAACGCTTTTACGGCGTCGCACAGCGGTGTAAACCATTTTCCCTCGTAGACGATCTGTGCCAGTTTATTGCCCATATCTTTTTTCACATCCATGGTTGCGCGGTCCAGGACAAGCTCTTCGAGCTGCTGGTGCGCCTCCATCAGAATCGTCCCGCCGGGCGTCTCATACACACCGCGGGATTTCATGCCGACGACACGGTTTTCCACGATATCGACAATACCGATGCCGTGTCTGCCGCCCAGGCGGTTTAATTCACGGATAATATCGGAAACTTTCATGGCCTTTCCGTTTACGGAGGTCGGAACGCCTTTTTCGAAGGTCATTGTCACATATTCGCCCTCTTCCGGCGCTTTTTCCGGAGAGACGCCGAGTACAAGCAGGTGGTCATAATCCGGTTCACACGCCGGGTCTTCCAGTTCAAGCCCTTCGTGGCTGATGTGCCAGATATTGCGGTCGCGGCTGTAGCTGGAGTCGGCGGAGAACGGGAGATCAATGCCATGCGCCCGGCAGTAGTCGATTTCATCCTGGCGGGACTGCATCGTCCACTTGTCATCTCTCCACGCGGCGATGATCTTTAAATCCGGCGCAAGCGCCTTGATGCCCAGTTCAAAACGAATCTGATCGTTGCCTTTTCCGGTGGCGCCGTGGCAGATGGCCGCCGCACCTTCTTTTCTTGCGATTTCCACCAGTTTTTTTGCGATCAGAGGGCGGGCCATGGAGGTTCCGAGCAGATATTTGTTTTCATAGACTGCATTGGCTTCAACGCACGGCATGATATAGTCGTCACAGAATTCGTCAATGATGTCCACGACGTAAAGCCTGGAAGCGCCGCAGGAGACAGCCCTTTCTTCCAGGCCGTCAAGTTCTTCTTCCTGGCCGCAGTCGATGCAGCAGCAGATAACGTCGTAGTCGTAGTTTTCCTTTAGCCATGGAATGATGGCGGTTGTGTCGAGTCCGCCGGAGTAAGCTAAAATCACTTTTTCTTTCATGGAAAATAGTCCTTTCTGAATGTATAAAATTTGAAATACAGGCTCTACAATAATATACAACAAACAGGGGGGAATGACAAGCAGAAAAGGCTGCCGGAATCAGCAGGGACGCCGGGCGCAGGCCGCAGTCCGTGGAAAATATTGGCGGCGGCGCCGCGGTTGTTTCGTGTTGAAAAGGAAACTACGCCGTGATAAACTATTTTTAGAACGAAAGAAAAGGGTAGTGTATGCAGTGATGAGAAAGAGTAAGAAAAAACGAGGAATCGTTGCAGCGGTGGTTGTATTTCTGCTTCTGGCGGGGTATCTGACGGCGGTGAATACGCTTGTGAGCGCAGCGCTGGTGCCTTCTTTTATGGAGAAGCTGGAGGCGTTTGAACGGATTACGGAGGAGAGCTATGCGGCGCTGGCGCAGAGTCCGAAGATCGAGGAAAACCGTCGGGCGGCGCTGACTGACGCGCAGAAATGGTTCCGGGATGTAAAGCCCGGGAAGCCCGCCGTAGAAACCGGGGACGGGTATCGTCTGATCGCCGCGGAGTTTGCGGCGAAGGAGGAGAGCCATAGATGGGTCGTTCTCCTGCACGGCTATACCGGGTGGAAGGAGGAGATGTACCCTTTTGCCTACTGGTATGCCACAGAAGGATACCATGTCCTTGTGCCCGACCTGCGGTGCCAGGGGGAGAGCGAGGGAGACTTTATCGGGATGGGCTGGACCGATCATTTTGACTGTATGCTGTGGATTGAGTATATCCTCTCCTGCGACGAAGAGGCGCAGATCGTGCTTCACGGGCAGTCCATGGGGGCGGCGACGGCGCTGATGATGACGGGGGAGCAGTCGCTGCCCGGCAATGTCGGTGCGGTCATCTCGGACTGCGCTTATACGGACGCCTATTCCATGTTCGGAGAGAAGGCAGGAGAGTGGTTTCATCTTCCTGCATTTCCAATTGTGGACACAGCCCGTATTCTTTTAAAACTGCGCGGCGGTTACGACCTTAAGGACGCGTCGGCCCTTGACGCGGTAAAAAAGAGTACGACGCCGACGCTCTTTATTCACGGGGATTCAGACGCCATGATTTCTGTGGAAATGTCAAAGCGGCTCTATGAAGCGGCGGCGTGTGACAAGGAGCTTCTGATCGTCGAGGGAGCCGGACATGCACAGTCACAGGATATCGATCCCGCTGCGTATTACGATACGATCAGAACATTTCTGCAGTCCCATCTGCCGGATACCGGGGAGGCTGGCTCGTAGGGATTGGCGTGATAAAAAGAAAATGAATACATATGCGGCCGGTTCCTGTCTGGTTTCATTCGTGGTGACGCTGAAAACGGCGGCATGGGAGTTTACAGGAAGAGGCTGTATGAGAATATAACGTCGTTTTAGTGCAGTTTCGGGTCGATTCATGACAGGCATCACCTTTTTGCAAACAGTTCCTGTATGATATACCTGTAGCAATCGTGACGGAATCGCGGTTATGTGCAGAAGAAAAGCGGTATGACGATCTGTGCTGGCTGCACGCGCCGGTTTCTGACGGGCAGAGGCAGGATTGCTGCAAATATGTGATCAATCATGGAGGAAAAAGATGAAAAAGAAATTTGTATCAGGTGTACTGGCGGTATTGATGGCGGTGTCAATGACAGCAGGCTGCGGCAGCAAGCCGCAGGCAGCAGCAGACCCTGCGCCGTCTGCTGAGACAAAGGCGG
Organism: uncultured Roseburia sp.; assembly: GCA_947384095.1. Taxonomy (GTDB): domain Bacteria; phylum Bacillota; class Clostridia; order Lachnospirales; family Lachnospiraceae; genus Roseburia. Next base: position 10,330 of record CANDFU010000009.1, read on the forward strand.
AACCAAAAACAGAGACAAAAGCAGAGACGGAGACGAAAGCGGGAACGGAGACAAAAGCAGGGACAGAAAGTGAAGCTGCAGCCGACGACAGTGCGTCGGAGGATTTTACACTTCTTGATGTTTCCACAGACATGGTTCAGGCAGGAGTATACGCTGTGAGCGAGGAGGGGACGGAGCTTGTATTCTCAATGTTTACGGAGCCTTCGGGAACGCCGATGACTTCCCTGTTTATATTTCCGGCAGCCGGCGGGGGCGATGTAATCTGCGGTACTTATGAAGCTGAGACTGAGACGGACGAAGACGGAATTGCCTGGACATTGCTGACGGTTACGGATGCATACACAGGCGGCGAATTTGAGATTGGATTTGGCGAGTCAGACGCCGGAGAGGTATATATCTTTGACACAGAGGGGACTCCTTATGAGGGAGAGTATCTCTCCGCAGATGAGACAATCGATTATATGGGCGTGGCTGCGGCGCTGATGGAAGAATAAGGACAAATTATTGTATATGGAAGCGACAGAGCCGGCCGCAGATGGGGCCGGCTCTGCCTGTGTGTCCGGTGCCGGTTTGATTGTGATGGCAGACTGTGGTATCATAATTCTGTGAAGTCGCACGATTCTTTGTTCTTTCATAGGAAAGGCCTCGTTGCTGTGAAACACGGAAGTATCCGGCTTTTCTGTGAACTCCCATGGCGCGGTATCTGGCATCACCATGAATGAAAGGGAGTTCACAGAGCCTCCGGCGGATGCACGCAAAACGCCGGAAACGGGGATTCTGGCGCTGATACGGCCAGCGCGGCGGGAGCGCAGTCCTGTCTTTAGGATTCGCTGCTTTTCTGTGAAAGAAAAAGCCCTCCGGGCGGGAACGCACTGCGCCTGAGAAGAAGTATGCCGCAAAAGCGGCCCGGCGCAGGCGGAGAATCCTGCTCTGCCGGATTCTTTGTTCTTTCGAATAATTAAGTGTGGAGGATGGAACCATGCGGATAGCAGTCTGCGATGAAGATGATCAGGAGGATTCGGGCATCAGGAAACTGCTGGCAGGATATCGGGTCAGCCGGGAGGAAGCTGTTGATTGTCATTATTTTACGAACACCATTGATTTTTTGTGTGATCTAAGAGGCGGTGAGTACGATCTTGTCCTGTTTCATGTTCTGACGCCGGGAACCGGCGGAATACGGGCCGCGCAGGAGCTGAGAAAACTGGACAGGAATGTCCGGCTTATTTTTGTATCCGCATCGCCGGAGTTTGCTGTGGAAAGTTACAGCGTGGGGGCATACTATTATCTGATAAAACCGATCGATGCGGATTCTTTTTTTTCGCTGCTGGATGAAATAGGAAGAGAACTGTCCGGCCAGACGGAGCAGGGATTTGTACTAAAGAGCAGGGACGGCGTTGTCAGGATCGCTTTCGCGAGGCTTGTATATGTGGAGGTCGTGAATAAAACGGTGTTTTTGCATCTGGCGGATGGGACTGTCCGCGAGACGACGGCTACTTTGGCGGATTTTGAGAAGAAGCTGCTGCCAAGACCAGAGTTTTTGAAGACACATCGCTCCTATCTGGTCAACGCGGACTATATTCGTGCAATTGAAATCAATTGTGTCGTGATGAAGGACGGGCAGAATATTCCGGTGTCGCGCCAGCGGCACAGCCAGATCCGGGATGACTGGATGCGTTTTTTGCACCGGGAGGGAGCGGGAGATCTGGTGTGCGCCGCCGACGGGCAGGAGCGTACCGACGGTCCCTGGCGGATTCTGCTGGTAGACGATGATCCGGCGGATCGCGCTGTCTGGGGGGATATCCTGCAAAGCCATGGCTGTATTGTACATCTTGCGGACAATGGGGAGGATGCCCTGCGGCTGGCGGCAGAAAATCCTTTTGACTGCGTGCTGCTGGATGTGATGATTCCCGGCGAAGACGGTTTTTTTGTCTGTGAGAAGTTTCAAAAGTTAACGGATACACCGATTATTTTTCTGAGCTGCCTTTCAGAGCCCGACAAGCAGATGCAGGGGTTTGCATCCGGCGGTATTGATTACATTACGAAGGATACGCCGGCGGAGCTTTTCTGGGCGAAGGTAAAGACGCGCATCCGGCTGGCGGTGTCAGAGCGCACACAGCTGTGCTATGGCCCTCTTCTCCTGGATCTGAAGAGGAGGAGGGTGCTGATTGCTGAAAAAGAGCTGACGCTCTCGCCGGCTGAGTTTGATATCCTGTGCTGCCTTTCGGAGCACGCGGGGCATGTCATTACGCCCGGGGAAATGCATGGCATGATCTGGGGCGGTCAGCCCTGGGACGGAGGGCAGATGGTGCAGACACATACGTCGCGGCTTCGGCGGAAGCTGGAAAAGGCGTGGGAGGGGCACCGTTTTATAGAGACGGTATGGGGGCAGGGTTATCGATTTGTGCCTCCGGAACGATAGTCTGGAATGATCTGACAAAAAGGGGCGGGGGATATGAAGCAGTATCGGCTCTGGTGGAGGCCATTGTGTGTAATGGCCATGATGGCGTTTTTTTTTCATATTTTTATTTTATGCGGATAAAAAATATAACACACCGCCACCAAACGGCAAAACCGGTGTGATTCGTCTGACTGAGGCAGATCTGAGGCGGAAAAATCCCGTCTTTCTGATTGACGGATGGCTTCTGACGGATGCGCGTGTGACGGATAAGCCGACTTATATCGGGGAATTTTCCAACCTGCAGCGCAGGGATCCGGAGGTTCCGCCGCATGGGCGGGCACACTATCAGCTGACGCTGCGCTATGATGGAGCGGAGCAGATTGTGTCGGTGGATTTTCCGCAGCTGTATTCCCAATATACGATTCTGCTGGACGGGAGAAGGCTTGCAGACGGAATGGGCAGCGGACGGGTTACGTTTTTGCTGACGGCGGGCGACCACATACTGACTGTGGAGACTTCGTCTGAACAGGGATATTACAGCGGAATGTATTTTCCGCCTGCGCTGGGTACGGCGGAGACGCTGTTTCGGGTGAGCAGTGTCCAGAGCTTTGCCTATGCGCTGGCATTTGTGATTCCGCTGGCGCTGGCGGTATTTACGTTTTTTTTGTGGAGGACAGGAGGGGGGCTTGCACGCTCATTCGGGGTGCTCTGTGGCAGCTATGCCTTGTACATGGCACGGTATTTTGTGTTTCTGCTGTCGTATTTTGTCTTTTTTCCCATTGTTCTGTACTGGTTTCTGATACAGAGCCTGGCGATGTACTGTCTGTGTTTCTGCGTTGCAGAGCTTACGGTTCTGGCGTCCGGAGCGGTGAGCGGTAATGCATGGCGGTGGGTGCGGGTATTTCTGCTGGTACTTCCAGCCGTTCTGGTGGCGCTGGAGCTGCTGATCCCGGTGCTGCCCTGGGCGGTCCTGGTTCATGGCAGGATTACGGATTTCTATTATGCTGCCACGTTTGGTGCAGCCGCTTTCTTTTCGGTGAAAGGCGTCACGGCGCAGAGCTGGGAAAGCCGCTATACGCTGGCGGGCTGTATCGTGTTCGGGGCGGGGCTGCTGGCCAATCTTTTTTTTTCCAACCGTTTTGAACCTATCCGCTTTTTCTGGCAGTCTGAATGGTGCGGGTTTTTGCTGGTACTGTTATTTGGCGCCCTGATGGTATCGCGCAGCCGTCGTATCCTGAAGGAAAATGAAAAGCTGACCAATCACCTGGAGGAACAGGTGAAGGAGCGCACGAAAGAG